>NZ_JVLI01000086.1:0-8516 GCF_001072315.1 Streptococcus pseudopneumoniae
TATATGTGACTGACTTCGTCAGTCTTATCTACAACCTCAAAGCAGTGCTTTGAGCAACCTGCGACAAGCTTCCTAGTTTGCTCTTTGATTTTCATTGAGTATAATACTTAATGAAATCACAAAAAGAAATCAGGTAATCCTAGTGACTACCTGATTTTCTATGTCTTAAGCATTTTGCCAATTTTCTTGGTCTTCTTTAAAGCGTTTTAGGAGATCAAGGCCCTCTGGTGTGATATAGCCTTCTTCTTGAGCTAGGTGAATGAGTTCACTATAGTTAGAAAGCGTCACCAATTTCACACCAGCATCCGCAAAGTTCTTATCTGCTTTTGGCAATTGGTAGCTGAAAATCGCTACAACTCCAAGTACATCTGCTCCTTCGCGTTTGGCTGCTGCTACGGCTTCAAGAACAGAACCGCCAGTTGAAATAAGGTCTTCAACCACTACCATTTTTTGACCTTGAGCTACGCGGCCTTCAATTTGATTACCAGCTCCGTGGTCTTTTGGTTTGCTACGGATGTAGGCAAATGGCAGGTTCATCTTGTCAGCAATGATGGCTCCGTGAGGAATCCCTGCTGTTGCAGTTCCTGCAATGACTTCTACCTCAGGAAAGACTTCTTTGATAGCATCTACAAAACCATTTTCAATGAGAGTACGAGTTTCTGGATAGGCAAGAGTTACACGGTTATCCGTATAAATAGGTGACTTGATACCAGATGCCCAAGTGAAAGGCTCCTCTGGTTTGAGGTAAACGGCTTGAATTTTCAAGAGGTGGCTAGCGATATCTTTAGCAAGTGTCATGGTCTTCTCCTTTTATTTTATAATCTAGTTCTTTAATTCCAGTCCTGTGTCCATTCATCCTTGATGGCATGATAAGCTGCAACAGGATCCTCAGCTTGGGTTATAGGACGTCCCACTACGATATAGTCACTACCGATTTGATAGGCATCTGCTGGCGTCATCACGCGTTTTTGGTCTCCAACAGCAGCTCCCTGAGGACGAATGCCCGGTGTTAGACAGATAAAATCTGGATTGGTAGCCTGCTTGATGACTTGCACTTCCTGAGCCGAGCAAACGACACCATCTAATCCCGCTTCAGCTGTCTTCTTGGCATAATGAATGACAGATTCTTGCAGGCTGGTTTGGATATTTTGAAACTCCTGCATCTGGGCTTCTGATGTTGATGTGAGCTGAGTGACAGCAATCAATTTGGCTTGACTTCCAAGACCTTCACGCGCAGCCTTCATCATCTCTACACCACCAGCCGCATGAACATTGGTCATGTCCACACCAAGCTGAGACAAAACCTTCATGGCTGACTTAACTGTATTGGGAATGTCATGCAGCTTGAGATCAAGAAAGACGCTGTGACCCAGACCTTTCAAGTAAGATACAATCTCAGGACCCGTTGCGTAATAAAGCTCCATCCCTACCTTGAGATAAAGGCTTTCTTCTGCTGGGAAAAGAGCTAAAAATTCCTTGACCGCCTCAAAACTAGGAAAATCAAGAGCAATGACTGGACGATGTTCTCGCATAGGTTTCTCCTTTTACCTTTGCTAGTGAGAGAGTCTGGGCAACAGAAGCCACGAAAAAAGGAACCTGCCAACAGCAAGGTTCCACGAAAAACGGGTAGTCTCCACCCTTTCACCGTCTAACCTTAGCTGCCTCTCTGGACTGCTTTAAAGGTTTTTTACTATTCTATTATTTCTACTAGTACTTGTCAAGTAAAAACATGGGCACTAAAGAACTATGAGAGAAAAGATCAAGCCTAGCGGCGCGATGAGCGCTGGGTTGTTTGGTTTCGATTGCTCTCTTCCTCCAATTTTTTCTTCTCTTCTTCCAATTTATTCTGCTGTTCTTCCAGCCTTTTCTTCTCTTCCTCTTTTTGTTTCTTCTCAGCTTCCTTAGCCTCTTGTTTGGCCTTTTCCTCAGCTTCCATAATTAATTTATCCGCCACTGTGTAGCTGTAGATTCCAGCTTCCATGTCAATCACACTTGGTTCTGACAATTGAGGCTTAATCTTACTGTAGTAAGGCAATTTCTTACTCATTTCAGACAGGGGAACCAAGACTTCGTCCGAATCATTCATGGTCAATCGAATTAAATCTGAAGTGACCTTACTTGGGGCTAGTTCTACCTTTTGGATAGCCGCCTTGAGTTCTGGGCTAATTTGAGAAAGTTCTGATGTAAAGGCCTTGATTTGTTCGCTGTCATTAAAGAGAACTGACAAATAAGTTTCTGGCAGACTAACCAAGCTCACAGAACTAGTCTCAAGCTGACCGCTGGAAAGAATAGGATAATGATTTTCACCAGAAATATAGTAGGCAACAATATCATATTCCTTGACCTTGATAGTGAACTTGGTTGGAAATTGATAGACAAGCTGAGCTGATTCAACCCAATAATTAGACTTGATCCGCTCTTCATATTTTGCCTTATCTAGCAGAAGGTTAATCGTATAATCCGAATCCTGAATGCCTGAAGCTTGTCGGATATCATCAGCCGTAGTTTGTACCGTTCCCTCAATACTTATATCCTTCATGGTCGCATAAGGACTGAGTAAGTAGGCAGAAACAATCAATAAAAGCAGACTTGGAAATAAAATCGTTAGAGCTCGTAAGATATGGAGGCCAGGAATCTTTGCTTTGGCTGCTTTTCCCTTTGTAGCCTTTTTATCCTGTTCCTCGTCCTCTTTAGACCCTGATTCTTCTATCTCTTCTTCCTCTTTGTCACCCTCTAGGGCTTCTACTTTTTCTTCAGACTTTTCCATGGCTGATTCTTCATCTTCCTGGTCTGTTTCACTCTCCTTGTCCTCTGACTTCTCAGATTCTTCTCCCATTCGAGCCTGTCTTTCCTTTTCCTTCTCCTCAGCTAGGGCCGCCTCTTCTTCAGCCTTCTTTTTTAGATATTCTTGGTTTCGTTTCTGCCATTCTGATAACTCTTTCAATTCTTCGAGGATTTCTTTGCCCTCATTTTTCTTATCTTTTGACATTTACTTTCCTTATGATAAATCTTTTTTCAACAATTGATAAAAATCTGCTAGAGACTTCAATTCCTTTGAAGCCTTCATCTTAGCTTGATAATCTTCCTTGTGACTTAGTAAGTGAGAAAGCTTCTCTTCTAAACTGTCCAAGGTCAAATCGCTTTCTTGAAGCTCTTCTGCATAGCCTTTTTTTACAAAGTAGGCTGCATTTTCAATCTGGTCACCACGACTAGCTTCACGACCAAGCGGCACAATAACATGCAATTTTGCCATGGCCAAGAGCTCAAAAATCGTATTGGCACCACCTCGTGTCACAACAATATCAGCCAATTCCATCAAGGGTTGATAGAGATTGGTTACATAGTCAACACGAAAAAGATTTTGTCTCAATTCGTTCAGGCTAGAATCTCCAGTTAGATTGATAATATTGTAGCGCTCTGTCAGTTCTTTCTTATGGTCTGTCACCAATTGGTTAAAGACACGAGCACCTGCTGAACCACCGACAAACAATACCGTTGGCAATTTAGGATTAAAGTGGGTTTGAATATCTACCAATTCATCTGGTTCTGGTTTTTTTTGGTCTGAAACCTTGGTCACTGCTCCCACATGCTCGACCTTAGACAAACTCGAAGCTTGCTCAAAGGTTGAATACATCTTCGTCGCAAATTTATAGGCGATTTTATTGGCCAAGCCCATAGACAGGTCAGATTCGTGAATAAAGACAGGCACTCCTGACACACGCGCTGCGATAACAGGTGGTACAGAGACAAAACCTCCCTTTGAAAAAAGGGCCTGTGGACGAAGTCGCAACATGATAAAGAGCGATTGGACAATTCCCCAGCCAACTTTAAAGACGTCCAGCATATTTTGCCAAGAGAAATAGCGACGCAATTTTCCAGTCGCAATGGAGTGGAAAGTGACATCCAAGCCTGACTTGAGGATTTCTTGGTGTTCGATACCACGCTTATCCCCGATATAGTGGACTTCCCAACCATCTTCGATGAACTTGGGTATTAACAAAAGATTGAGGGTGACGTGTCCCACCGTCCCTCCACCTGTAAAGACAATTTTTTTCATATTATTCCTTTAACTCCGCTACTGTGTCGATAAAGAGATCGCCACGTACTTCAAAGTTAGCATACATATCCCAGCTGGCATTGGCAGGACTGAGAAGAACCGCATCTCCTTGAATCGCAAGTTCATAGGCTTTGCGGGTCGCATCTGCAATGTCTGTCGCATCCACATAAGACACACCAGCCTTGTCTGCTGCCCGTTTGACACGTTCTGCAGACTGGCCCAGGATGACCATCTTCTTGAGTCCAGTAATGTCTGGAACCAATTCGTCAAACTCATTGCCACGGTCCAAACCACCTGCAATCAAAATGACCTTGCTGTTGTCAAATCCTGATAAGGCTTTTTGAGTAGCCAAGATATTGGTTGACTTACTATCATTATAGAATTTGACACCTTTGATTTCATCCACAAATTGGAGACGGTGTTTGACACCACCAAAGGCTGAAAGAGTTTCTTTGATGGTTTGGTTATCCACACCACGAAGCTTGGCAACAGCAATCGTCGCAAGGGCATTTTCTACATTGTGACTACCTGGAACTCCGATTTCATTCGCTGCCATGACCACTTCTCCACGGAAGTAAAGTTTACCATCTTCTAGATAAGCTCCATCAACCTTTTCCTGTGTTGAAAATGGTACAACGGTAGCTTGTGTTTTGCTAGCCAATTCTTTTGCTAAGTCTTGGTTAAAGTTCAAGACAAGGAAATCAGATGTTGTCATCTTGTTCTGGATATTCCATTTCGCTGCTACATATTCCTCAAATGAGCCATGGTAATCGATATGAGTTGGCATGAGGTTGGTAATAACCGCAATCTCAGGATGGAATTCTTGAACGCCCATGAGTTGGAAAGAAGAAAGTTCCATGACAAGCGTGTCCTTATCTGTCGCAGTTTGAGCCACTTGACTGGCTGGATAGCCGATATTTCCTGATAAGAGACCATGTTGGCCAGCAGCAGTCAAAACTTCCCCAATCATGGTCGTTGTGGTTGTTTTACCGTTCGAACCTGTGATACCGATAATTGGCGCTTCTGAAATCAAGTAAGCCAATTCCACCTCAGTCAAGACTGGAATTCCCTTGGCCAAAGCCTTTTCAATCATGGGATTGCTGTAAGGTATACCTGGATTTTTCACCATGAGAGCAAAGTCTTCATCCAAGAGTTCCAAAGGATGACCACCTGTGATAACCTTGATCCCTTCTTCCAACAAACTTTGCGCAGCTGGATTGTCCTCGAATGGTTTCCCGTCATTTACTGTCACAATAGCACCTAGTTTATCCAACAAACGAGCTGCAGATTCACCAGACTTGGCCAAACCTAAAACAAGGACTTTCTTATTTTTAAATTGATCTATTACTTTCATGTCTCGAACTCCATTTCTACTCTTACTATTTTACCATTTTTATGGAAATAAAAAAGCCACAAAGTGTGTTTGTGACTCTTTCTTCTAACTGATACTCTTCGAAAATCTCTTCAAACCACGTCAGCTTCGCCTTGCCGTATATATGGTTACTGACTTCGTCAGTTTCATCTACAACCTCAAAGCAGTGCTTTGAGCAGCCTGCGGCTAGCTTCCTAGTTTGCTTTTTGATTTTCATTGAGTATGAATCTTACCATATCATCTATGTGATAAATCGGTAACTCGAATGACTTGGTCCACTTGCTCCCAAATAAGAGGATTGTGGGTCGCAATAATAATGGTCCGATTCGGATTTTTTAAAGATTCTAGGATAGAAAGTAATTCCTCAGAGTTTTTGGGGTCTAGCGACGCAGTTGGTTCATCTGCGAGGATCAAAGGCGGATCCTTTAAAATTATCTTCGCTAGTGCAACACGTTGTGCTTCTCCTCCTGATAACTCAAATATAGGTTGCTTTAAATCCAAATAGGATAGGTTTACACGATTTAGAGCTTGTTTCATCAAAGAGATTTTCTCTTTTTCTTTCAACTTTTTACCAACTAAACCCAGATTGAGATTCTCTTTGACGGTTTGGCTTTCAATTAAGCCAAAATCTTGAAATAGGTATCCTAAGTAATCTCTAAAGAAAACAGAGGGCTTAATGTCTTTAAGAGAGGTGCCATCATAGATGATTTGCCCTTTGTCATATGGCTCTAATCGTCCAATCATATTCAAGAGTGTTGTCTTACCACAGCCACTTGTACCGATTAAGGCATAAATTTTCCCACCTTCAAAATGAAGATTCGTATCTGAAAATAGCTGACGGCTTCCAAATTTTTTAGATATATTCTTTAGTTCAATCATCCTATTTTCCTTTCATAATTGTCATAGAAACACGAGATTCTTTCTGCGCTTGACGGTAAAGCGTCAGAATTGCACTAGCTAGAAAGACTAATAAAGTGAGCAAGCCAATCACCAAGTCTCGACTGCTTAAAATAAAGAGACTAGCACCAAATACAAAACTGGCAAATTGGCTAACCATATACTGAGCATGTGTTTCAAAAAATCGTAAACCTGAAATTCGTTTAATCAAGATATCTCGGCGGAATTGCTCGAAATATAAAAGATTAACCGAATAAAAGAGCAACAAGGAACTGGCTATCCCCACAATAGCTCCTAAGATTAAAATTGCTGTTTCAGTTTTCACTTCATTATAACGAGTTAGATAAACACTTCTTCCTTCTTTAAGATAAGATACTTGCTCATAAATTCCAGCTTTCTTTAAGAGTTCTAGCCCACTCTCATATCCTTTGATAAAGAGTTGTTTTCCAGCATTGATAGACCAAATAGATTTGGAAATGAAACTATCACCTGTAGATGTTGGAGTGAACACAACTAAAATCGGATCGGTTAAGTACTGGATGGATACTGGACTTTCACCATTATTATAAATAAATCTCTTTTCTCCAGTTGGAAGATAACTAACAATCGCTCTCATTTCATACTCTAAAGGAGCGTCTTTATCCTCACTTGATTGTCCATAAGAGTTTAAACTTTCTTCAAAAACTTTCTTAAGTTCTGCTTCCTGTGAACGAAGAGATTCTGGTAATAAGAGTCCAAATTCCCCTTTTTGAAGATGAGCTAGTTTCTGTCTAGTCTCATCATTTACAGTCACATTTTCCTTGTCCAAATAACTTGGACTAACATAGAGAACATTAGCATCTGGACTATAGGTATCCAAGGTCTCTCCTTTTTCATTTCTTCCTTGAGGATTTGCAAAATGAGTGAGATTATCTTTTACAAATAGAGCCTGTTCTTCTTCGATTGCTTCCTTGGCAAAGGCATACCACTTGCTCTGATTTTCTGTATCTTTTACTCTATCACCTAAGCCAAAGGAAATCTGGTAATAGTCTGCTCTGTCCTGCCATGCTTGTTTTGAAATTTCAAGTTCTTTCAATCGTTGGTAAGACGTCAAGCCTGTCTTAACAGCGTAGCCTACTGTAAAAACAGCTACTAACTGACACAATAGGGTTAAAGCCATCAAGCGTTTAAGAGGTAATCTTCCCTTAATAACGGGAACTAATGCTTTGTAACTCAAACTCATTAGATAAAGGAGCATTAGTAAAATTGAAATACCCAATAAAAACAACAGATAGAAACTAATCCCAAAACCATAGGTGGCTAACAAGATAGGATAAAACAAACCTTGACTAAAAAGAACGACTCCCCCACCTAGGAAGGAAAGGAGGGCTGATAGAAGGAGCCACTTAATATCAGTAGATAAAGAATGCCCCATGATGGATAAGAGAGTCTGACCAGAAAAGAGTTTTATACCTGCAGCTCTCATTTCCTTAATCCGAGTGATAATCACTAGAGCAAAGAAAGATAAGCCAAATATTGCTAAACTAATTAAAATAAGTGGGTTTAGTAAAATTAGAAAAGAAAGATAATAGGGAGATATCTTTCGATCAGCAATTGCTTTATAACCCAACTCTCCTAATTTATCGGCTAGCTTTTCTTTTGTCAAGGAGCCTGATAAAAGGAGATAACTATTTAGTGGATCACTACGTTCACGACTTTCTTGGCTAGCTTCTTGGAATTCTTTTGGTAAAGTTCCCTGACCATAAGTTGCATAAGTAAAGTGAGTCGTCCCATCCTTACTTGGCTCTACAATTCTTCTAGCTATTAAACTCTGTTCTGAGTTTGCAAAATTCTCCAATTCCTGTTCAAATACCTCACGCGTCGGTTCCTGAGTATCTTTTTTGACACGAAGTAAAGAGACGGAATCATAGCTTGCATATAAATATTGTGGCGCACGTAAGACAATAATCCAAGCAAGGAAGAAGCTGAGAAAAAAAGTTGATAGTAATATGAATAGTTTCTTCATAGTAGACTCCTTGTATAAGAGAATAATCCTATAGAAAAAGATTTTATCTTTTATAAATTCTTAGAATTATTTTCCTAGTTTAATCCATCACACCCTGAGCACCAAGACAACAATACTCTTCAAAAATCTCTTCAAACCGCGTCAACGTCGCCTTGGATTATATATGTGACTGACTTCGTCAGTCT
>NZ_JVLI01000087.1:0-10432 GCF_001072315.1 Streptococcus pseudopneumoniae
AAAACAGTGTTTTGAGCTGACTTCGTCAGTTCTATCTACAACCTCAAAGCAGTGCTTTGAGCAACCTGTGGCTAGTTTCCTAGTTTGCTCTTTGATTTTCATTGAGTATAAGTTTTCACAATAAAAGAAAAGGATACTGAGTCATGATAACTCGATATCCTTTTTTAGTTAGTAAAGTAAGCCTGATTTTTAAGGCGTTGAAGTAGTGGACGGCTAATAAAACTAATAGCCAGAAGTTTACCAAGGTCTGGAATGATAAAGGGAATGACCCCCACAACAAGAGCTTTTTCAAATGCCATTCCAGCTAGAAAATGCAAGCTGAGAATCCCGCCGACAAAGACAAGGGCATCACCCAAGAGGTTTGCAAGAAAAATCTTGATAACACCACTCTTGCTGTTGGTTAGAGAGGAAGTAAGTCCAGAGTAAACGAGATAAAACCAAAGATAGCCTGCAGTAGGGCCAACTAAAGCCTGAAAACCAGCTCCACCTCCTGCAAAGACAGGAAGACCGATGGCGCCTAGAAGAAGATAGAGTACAACAGAAAGCACAGCCTCTCTCGGTCTAAAGACAGTAGCGATCAGGCCGATTGCAAAGTTTTGTAGAGTGAAGGGAACAGGTCCAATTGGAAGACTGATTTGTGCCAAAACAGCAATGAGAGCAGCCCCAATAGCAGGGATAGCATAAACGTGAGCTTTTTTCAAAATAGTTAACCTCTTTTCTGATGTATGGTAACTATTATACTCATAGAGGAATTATTGTCAACCAATTTTTAAAAATAAGGTAACAAAGACTGTAACGGCCGATTTGCTGACTGAGTAAGTTGTTTTCATCGATTCGTAAATCATCAAAAAAGAAGCAGACACATTTGTATCAGCTTCTTTCTGTTTTGATTAACGCATAGTTACAAATTCTTCGGATGCAGTTGGGTGAATCGCAACAGTTGCATCAAAGTCAGCCTTGGTTGCTCCCATTTTGATAGCAACAGCAAATCCTTGAATCATTTCATCAACACCATAGCCAATTCCATGAAGTCCGACAACTTTTTCTTCTGAACCAGCTGTGATCAATTTGAAACGAGTTTCTTGACGGTTGCCAGTGCAAGCAGAGTACATAGAAGTAAAGTTTGATTTGTAAACCTTGATTTGGTCTTGACCGTATTCTTTAATAGCTTGCTCTTCTGTCAATCCAACAGTTCCGATAGCAGGGTGTGAAAAGACAACGGTTGGAATAGTTGAGTAGTCCATTTTAGCAGTTGTTTTGCCGTTAAAGAGACGTTCAGACAAAGTACGTCCAGCCTTGATAGCAACTGGAGTTAGTTCTTTTTCGCCTGTTACATCACCTAGAGCGTAGATTCCCTCAACAACAGTATTTTGATATTCATCCACTTGGATAAAGCCACGTTCATTCAGAGTTACTCCAGCTTTTTCAAGTTGCAAGCCCTTAACGTTTGGACGGCGGCCTGTAGCCCAGATAACTTGGCTAGCTGTGTGACTAGTACCATCCTCGAAATGAATGGTAATGCCTTTAGCAGTTTTTTCTAACTTGGCAGGGACTTTGTGAGTATGAAGTGGCAAGTTTGTTCTTTCCATTTCCTTGACCAGACCTTCAACGATGTAAGAGTCAAAACCACGTAAAGGACGATCGCGGCGAACAAAGAGGTCTGTCTTGACACCGAAAGTGTGGAGTACGCCAGCCAATTCAACGGCGATATAACCAGCACCTAGAATTGCAACTGACTCTGGAAGTTCTTCCCAGGCAAATACATCATCAGAAGAGCCACCTAGTTCAGCACCAGGAATGTTTGGAATACTTGGATGGGCACCAGTAGCAATCACGATATGTTTAGCACGAATCAGTTCACCATTTACGCTAACAGTATGAGAATCTACAAATTCAGCATGACCTTCAATCAAGTCTACACCGTTGCGTTTAAAACTGCCATCATAAGAAGAACGAGCGCGATCGATGTAAGCTTCACGATTGCGACGTAGGGTTGCAAAGTCAAAGTTAAGATTAGTAGTCTTAAAGCCGTAGTCTTCTCCAAATTGATGGAAAGTCTCAGCGATTTGTGCCCCGTACCACATGATTTTCTTAGGAACACAGCCGACGTTGACGCAGGTTCCACCTAGTTTCTTTTCCTCAATAACGGCCGCTTTGGCTCCATGCTCACCAGCTCGGTTCATGGTAGCAATTCCTCCGCTACCTCCACCGATAGCAATGATATCATATTCTCTCATTGAAAACTCCTTTGTACTCTTCTAAATAGTAGAGTGTCATTTTTTGATAGTCATATTCTATCTTTTTTTTGATTTGATTGCAAAAATCTGCTACGTTCAAAAAATTAAAGAAAAGGCTTGCAAAAAAGAAAAATAAAGTGTATGATATATCTAGTACAATAACTAAACAAAAAAATCCGAACAATAAGTGAATCCTGAAATGTCATTATTTCGTTCTAAAATGTTATTGTTTATATTTGGGAATTTTTGTATAATATTGTTAAGGACTTTAAATCAAAAAAGGAGTTTCATTATGAAGAAAAAGAATGGTAAAGCTAAAAAGTGGCAACTGTATGCAGCAATCGGTGCTGCGAGTGTAGTTGTATTGGGTGCTGGGGGCATTTTGCTCTTTAGACAACCTTCTCAGACTGCTGTAAAAGATGAGGCTACTCATCTTGTTGTTGCCAAGGAAGGAAGCGTGGCATCCTCTGTTTTATTGTCAGGGACAGTAACGGCAAAAAATGAACAATACGTTTATTTTGATGCTAGCAAGGGAGATTTAGATGAAATCCTTGTTTCTGTGGGGGATAAGGTCAGCGAAGGGCAGGCTTTAGTCAAGTACAGTAGTTCAGAAGCGCAGGCGGCCTATGATTCAGCTAGCCGAGCAGTCGCTAAGGCAGATCGTCATATCAATGAACTCAATCAAGCACGAAATGAAGCCGTTTCAGCTCCAGCTCCTCAAGCCTCTGCGCCAGCAGGAGGAGAAGATGCAACGGTGCAAAGCCCAACTCCAGTGGCTGGAAATTCTGTTGCTTCTATTGACGCTCAGTTGGGTGATGCCCGTGATGCGCGTGCAGACGCTGCAGCGCAATTAAGTAAGGCTCAAAGTCAGTTAGATGCAATGACGGTTCTCAGTACCCTAGAGGGAACTGTAGTCGAAGTCAATCGCAATGTTTCTAAATCTCCAACTGGAGCTAGCCAAGTGGTCGTTCATGTCGTAAGTAATGAAAACTTGCAAGTTAAGGGGGAACTATCTGAATATAACCTTGCCAACCTTTCTGTAGGACAAGAAGTAACCTTTACATCTAAAGTTTACCAGGATAAGAGCTGGACAGGTAAGATTAGCTATATCTCTGACTATCCTAAAAACAATGGCGAAGCAGCGAGTACAGCGGTTGCCGCAGCAGCTGGTAATTCTGGCTCTAAATATCCATACACCATTGATGTTACAAGTGAAATCGGTGATTTGAAACAAGGATTCTCAGTAAGTGTTGAGGTCAAGAATAAGAGTAAAGCTATTTTGGTTCCTTTAACAAGTGTTGTTATGGAAAATGATAAGAATTATGTCTGGGTACTTGACGAGCAGAAAAAGGCCAAGAAAGTGGAAGTTGGTTTGGGTAATGCTGATGCAGACAACCAAGAAATCACTTCAGGTCTGACAAATGGAGTCAAGGTCATCAGTAACCCAACGTCCTCTCTAGAGGAAGGAAAAGAGGTGAAGGCTGATGAAGCAACTAATTAGTCTAAAAAATATCTGCAGAAGCTACCGTAACGGTGACCAAGAACTGCAGGTTCTCAAAAATATCAACCTAGAAGTGAATGAGGGTGAATTTGTAGCCATCATGGGACCATCTGGTTCTGGGAAGTCCACTCTCATGAATACGATTGGCATGTTGGATACACCAAGTAGTGGAGAGTATTATCTTGAAGGTCAAGAAGTGGCTGGATTAGGTGAAAAACAACTAGCCAAGGTTCGCAACCAACAAATCGGATTTGTCTTTCAGCAGTTCTTTCTTCTATCCAAACTCAATGCTCTGCAAAATGTAGAATTGCCCTTGATTTATGCAGGAGTTTCGGCTTCAAAACGTCGCAAGTTGGCTGAGGAGTATTTAGACAAGGTTGAATTGACTGAGCGTAGTCACCATTTGCCTTCGGAATTATCTGGTGGTCAAAAGCAACGTGTGGCTATTGCGCGTGCCTTGGTAAACAATCCTTCTATTATCCTAGCGGACGAACCGACAGGAGCCTTGGATACCAAAACAGGGAATCAAATTATGCAACTATTGGTTGACTTGAACAAAGAAGGAAAAACCATTATCATGGTAACGCATGAGCCTGAAATAGCTGCTTATGCCAAACGCCAGATTGTCATTCGTGATGGAGTTATTTCATCTGATAGTGCTCAGTTAGAAAAGGAGGAAAACTAAGATGCAGAATCTGAAATTTGCCTTTTCATCTATCATGGCCCACAAGATGCGCTCTTTTCTCACTATGATTGGAATCATCATCGGTGTTTCATCAGTTGTTGTGATTATGGCTCTGGGAGATTCCATGTCTCGTCAAGTTAATAAAAACATGACCAAGTCACAGAAGAATATCCATGTTTTTTTCTCGCCAATTAAAAGTAAAGACGGTTCTTTTACCCAAAAACAATCAGCTCTGACAGTTTCTGGGAAAGAAGAGGAAGTTCCTGTGGAGCCACCAAAACCGCAAGAATCCTGGGTCAAGGAGGCAGCAAAACTTAAGGGTGTGGACAGTTACTATGTAACCAACTCAACGAATACCACCTTGTCTTATAAAGATAAAAAAGTAGAGCGCGCTAGCTTGACAGGTGGGAATATTACCTACATGAAGGCGGTTGAAAATGAAATTGTTGCAGGCCGCAGTCTCATAGCTCAGGATTATAAAGATGTGGCCAGTGTCATTTTGCTAGACCAAGAACTTGCTAATAGCCTGTTTGGATCTGCTCAAGAAGCTGTTAACCAGGTTATAGATGTTGGTGGCTTTAGCTATCGTGTCATTGGTGTCTATACCAGCGATGAGGCCAAGACTGCCAAGACTTTTGGTATTGGTGGACTTCCGATTACGACTAATATTTCTCTTGCCAATAACTTCAATATGGATGAAATTTCTGATATTGTCTTCCGTGTCAATGATACCAGTTTGACACCAACAGTGGGACCAGAATTAGCTAGAAAATTGACCGAGATTGCTGGTCTTCAGCAAGGGGAGTATCAAGTGGCAGATGCGACTGCAGCCTTCCAAGAAGTACAACAACTGTTCGGCTTTATAACTACGATTATTAGTGCCATTGCGGGGATTTCCCTCTTTGTTGGTGGGACTGGTGTTATGAACATCATGCTGGTTTCGGTGACGGAGCGTACGCGTGAGATTGGTCTCCGTAAAGCTTTGGGAGCAACGCGTGCTAATATTTTAATCCAGTTCTTGATTGAATCCATGATTTTGACCTTGCTAGGTGGAGTCATTGGTCTAACCATTGCAACAGGCTTAACCGCTATAGCTGGTCTACTTTTACAAGGTTTGATTGCGGGTATAGAAGTGGGAGTATCAATCCCAGTTGCCCTATTTAGTCTTGCAGTTTCGGCTAGTGTGGGTATGATTTTTGGTGTCTTGCCAGCCAACAAGGCATCGAAACTTGATCCAATTGAAGCTCTTCGTTATGAATAAGCTCAACAAGATGGACACTCGTCTATCTTGTTTTTGTATGGATTTCCCTATCGAAAATCATTAAAAATGTGATATAATGAAGTGTTAGAAAAACAGGTTTCATTTGCCTGGAAAGGAAAAATTATGTCTGAAAAGAATTTTTATATTACAACGCCGATTTACTACCCATCTGGTAAACTTCATATCGGATCTGCCTACACAACCATCGCCTGTGATGTCCTAGCACGTTACAAACGCCTGATGGGCTACGATGTCTTTTATTTGACAGGTCTTGATGAGCATGGTCAAAAGATTCAACAAAAAGCAGAAGAAGCTGGAATCACCCCTCAAGCCTATGTTGATGGGATGGCAGTTGGAGTCAAAGAACTCTGGCAATTACTCGATATCTCATACGATAAATTCATCCGTACAACGGATGATTACCATGAAAAAGTAGTGTCACAAGTATTTGAGCGCTTGCTTGCTCAAGATGATATCTATTTGGGTGAATATTCTGGTTGGTACTCAGTCTCAGATGAGGAATTCTTTACAGAAAGCCAGCTGGCAGAAGTCTTCCGTGACGAAGCTGGAAATGTGACTGGCGGTATTGCTCCATCAGGTCACGAAGTGGAATGGGTATCTGAAGAATCATACTTCCTTCGCCTCAGCAAATACCAAGATCGTTTGGTCGAATTTTTCAAAGCCCATCCTGAGTTCATCACTCCTGATGGTCGTCTCAATGAAATGCTGCGTAACTTCATCGAGCCAGGTTTAGAGGATTTGGCAGTTTCTCGTACAACCTTTACATGGGGAGTACCAGTCCCGTCAAATCCAAAACACGTTGTCTATGTTTGGATTGATGCCCTTCTTAACTATGCGACAGCTCTTGGCTACGGTCAAGATGAACATGGTAGTTTTGACAAATTCTGGAATGGAACAGTCTTCCATATGGTAGGAAAAGACATCCTTCGTTTCCACTCCATCTACTGGCCAATCCTTCTTATGATGTTGGATGTTAAATTACCTGATCGTTTGATTGCCCATGGTTGGTTTGTCATGAAAGATGGTAAAATGTCTAAATCTAAAGGGAATGTCGTTTACCCTGAAATGTTGGTAGAGCGTTATGGACTAGATTCGCTTCGTTACTACCTCATGCGTAGCCTTCCAGTTGGTTCAGACGGAACCTTCACTCCTGAAGACTATGTAGGCCGTATCAACTATGAATTGGCCAATGACCTTGGGAACCTCCTCAATCGTACGGTTTCCATGATTAACAAGTATTTTGATGGACAAATTCCAGCCTATGTAGAGGGCGTGACAGAGTTTGACCATGCTCTTGCTCAAGTAGCAGAACAATCAATCGCTGACTACCATACACATATGGAAGCAGTTGACTACCCACGTGCGCTTGAAGCAGTCTGGACTCTTATCTCTCGTACTAACAAATACATCGATGAGACAGCTCCATGGGTCTTGGCAAAAGATGAAGCACTCCGCGATCAATTGGCAAGTGTTATGAGCCACTTGGCAGCCAGCCTTCGTGTTGTAGCTCACTTGATTGAGCCATTTATGATGGAAACCAGTCTTGCAGTTTTGACTCAACTTGGTCTAGCAGAAGTTTCTAGCCTTGAAAACTTGAGCTTGGCTGATCTCCCTGCGGGTGTAACTGTAGTTGCTAAGGGAACACCAATCTTCCCACGTCTGGATATGGAAGAAGAAATCGCCTATATCAAGGAACAAATGGAAGGCAACAAGCCAGCCGTCGAGAAAGAATGGAATCCAGATGAAGTTGAACTCAAACTAAACAAGGATGAAATCAAGTTTGAAGACTTTGACAAGGTCGAAATCCGTGTCGCAGAAGTCAAAGAAGTGTCTAAAGTAGAAGGTTCAGATAAGTTGCTTCAATTCCGCTTGGATGCTGGTGATGGTGAAGATCGTCAAATCCTCTCAGGAATTGCAAAATACTATCCAAACGAACAAGAGTTGGTCGGCAAGAAAGTCCAAATTGTTGCTAACCTCAAACCTCGTAAAATGATGAAGAAATATGTCAGTCAAGGGATGATCCTCTCAGCTGAACATGATGGGAAATTAACCCTTCTCACAGTTGATCCAGCTGTACCAAACGGAAGTGTGATTGGGTAAAAATAGACAGGACTAGTTTATGCTAGTTCTGTTTTTTTATTTATACTCAATGAAAATAAAAGAGCAAACTAGGAAGCTAGCCGCAGGTTGCTCAAAACACTGCTTTGAGGTTGTAGATAAGACTGACGAAGTCAGTCACATATATACGGTAGGGCGACGCTGACGTGGTTTGAAGAGATTTTCGAAGAGTATTAACTATTATGCTTTACAAACTAGTTTAGAAGTAGTATACTATAGGTGAGGTCACTAGTAGGTATTACAAAATAGATTAGAAGGGAGCAGGGATGAAAGAAACTCAGCTATTAAAAGGTATTCTTGAAGGTTGTGTCTTGGATATGATTGGTCAAAAAGAGCGGTATGGTTATGAGTTGGTTCAGACTTTGCGAGAGGCTGGATTTGATACTATCGTTCCAGGGACTATTTATCCTTTGTTGCAAAAGTTAGAAAAAAATCAATGGATAAGAGGCGACATGCGTCCGTCGCCAGATGGTCCAGATCGGAAGTATTTTTCGTTAACTAAAGAAGGAGAAGAGCGTGTCTCGGTCTTTTGGCAACAATGGGACGACTTGAGTCAAAAAGTTGAAGGGATTAAGAATGGGGGTTAAACCATGAAGAAAATGAAGTATTATGAAGAAACAAACAATTTGTTGCATGAGTTTTCTGAGGACAATCAGCAGTATTTTGAGGAACTGTGGGATAGTTTTAATCTTGCTGGATTTCTCTATGATGAAGACTATCTCAGAGAGCAGATTTATTTGATGATGTTAGATTTCTCAGAAGCAGAACGAGATGGCATGAGTGCAGAGGATTATTTAGGTAAGAATCCTAAAAAAATAATGAAAGAGATTCTCAAGGAAGCACCACGCAGTTCTATCAAGGAGTCCCTTTTGACGCCAATTTTTGTCCTAGCGATATTACGTTACTATCATCTACTGGGTGATTTTTCTAAAGGTCCTCTCTTAACAGTCAATTTGCTCACATTTTTAGGGCAACTTCTTCTTTTTCTGATTGGATTTGGACTTGTGACCACAATCTTACGTTGGGGGCTAGTCCAAGATTCTCCTAAAATGAAAATTGGCACTTATATTGTCGTTGGAATTCTTGTTCTGTTAGTCGTTCTAGGATATGTAGGAATGGGAAGTTTCATACAAGAAGGAGCCTTTTATCTTCCTGCTCCCTGGGATAGTTTATCTGTCTTTACGATTTCCCTAGTCATCAGTATTTGGAATTGGAAAGAAGCGGTCTTTCGTCCATTTGTTAGTATGATTATTGCCCATCTTGTGGTAGGCTCTCTGCTCCGTTATTATGCGTGGATGGGCATTTCAAATGTTTTCCTTACAAAAGTTATTCCTTTAGCTGTTCTTTTTATTGGCATTTTTCTCTTGTTCCGTGGGTTTAAGAAGATAAAATGGAGTGAAATATAGTCAAAAAGCCGTTGCAAAGCGGTTTTTTGTTATAATGAAGGGAAGAATGTTAGAAATTTAAGGAGAAAAATTTGATGAGATACATAACTCTTGGTCAAGATGACAAAGAATTATCAGAAATTGTTCTCGGAATGATGAGAATAGAAGATAAGTCTGTAAAAGAAGTTGAAGAGCTTGTAGAAACAGCACTGTCTGTTGGAATCAATGCTTTTGACTTGGCTGATATTTATGGTCGTGGTCGTTGTGAAGAACTGTTAGGTCTTGTCCTAAAAAATCGTCCAGATTTAAGAGAAGAGATGTGGATTCAGTCAAAATGTGGCATTCGCATGGAAGAATTTACCTATTTTGATTTTTCAAAAGAGTATATATTACAATCAGTTGATGGGATTTTAGAAAGATTGCAGGTTGATTATTTAGATAGCTTCCTTCTTCATCGACCAGATGCTTTGATGGAATCTGACCAAGTAGCAGAAACCTTTGATTTCCTTTATAAACAAGGTAAGGTCCGAAATTTTGGAGTTTCTAATCAAAATCCTATGATGATGGAGTTGCTTAAAAAAGATGTCAAGCAGCCGTTAGCTGTTAACCAGCTACAATTGAGTGCGGCTTTTACTCCAGGATTCGAATCAGGTTTTCATGTTAATATGGAAGATAGTCAAGCAGCTATGCGAGATGGCAGCATTTTTGAATATTGCAAATTACACGATGTGGTCATTCAAGCATGGTCTGTCTTACAATTCGGGTATTTTAGAGGGAATTTTGTTGGAAATGAGAAATTTCAAGCTTTAAATCAAGTACTTGATCGTTTAGCTATTAAATATGGAGTAACCTCTTCAACTATTGCTATTTCTTGGATATTGCGTTATCCAGCAAAAATGCAGGCAGTCGTAGGTACAACAAATCCTAAGCACTTGAGAGAAGTTAGCCAAGCAGCAAACTTTAGCTTAACAAGAAAAGAATGGTATGAAATTTATCTTGCAGCAGGGAATAATTTGCCTTAGGAAAAAATGCATTTAAAGAAATCACAGTCAAAAAACGTTGGAAAACGGTTTTTGTTATGTGAGCATTGGCCTGTCTTGATTCGTTAGGCACGGTTCATTAACAAAATAAAAGAGCAAACTAGGAAACTAGCCGCAGGCTGCTCAAAACACTGTTTTGAGGTTGTAGATAAGACTGACGAAGTCAGCTCAAAACACTGTTTTG
>NZ_JVLI01000088.1:0-14821 GCF_001072315.1 Streptococcus pseudopneumoniae
AAAACAGTGTTTTGAGCTGACTTCGTCAGTTCTATCTACAACCTCAAAGCAGTGCTTTGAGCAGCCTGCGGCTAGTTTCCTAGTTTGCTCTTTGATTTTCATTGAGTATCAGATTTAAGAAATTAACTTCCTCGTCTCCAGAAAATCGCTAAGACAATCATGGAACCTAGTACTGCCGGAATAATGGCAGTTCCTGCTATTATCGGTCCCCAAGTCCCAAAAAGCAAGTGGCCTATAAAGGCACCAATCCATCCTAGAAACATTTTTCCAAAACATCCCATTCGCTCTCCACGATTGGTCAGAGCACCTGCTAAAAATCCCACTAGGAGACCAACAAACATACTTCCTATCATCTTGTCTCCTTAATTTGCCCAATCTCCGTTACGGAAGAGTGGTACACGTGTCCCATCCTCACGGATACCATCGATATCCATTTGGTTAGAACCAATCATAAAGTCTACGTGAACATCTGAACGGTTAAGCCCCGCGGCTTCAAGCTCCTCTTCGCTCATCTCCGCTCCACCAACTACGCTAGTCGCATAGGCTGCACCGATAGCCAAGTGATTTGATGCATTCTCATCAAAAAGGGTGTTAAAGAAGGTTATGCCTGACTGAGAAATTGGGCTTGGATCTGGCACCAAGGCACATTCACCCAAGGCACGCGCACCCGCATTTTCAAAGACAAGGTCTTTCATGACTTGATTGCCTTTTTCTGCAGTGATATCTACGATTTGCCCATCCTTAAAGGTCACCTTAATACCTTCAATAATGTTTCCGTTATAACTAAGCGGTTTTGTAGAAGTGACATAACCATCTGCGCGACGGAAGTCAGGCGCTGTGAAAACTTCCTCTGTCGGCATATTTGGCAAGAATCCTTCGCCCTGTGCATTGATAGCACCAGCTGATTCCCAAACGTGGTTCTTCGGCAAGCCAAGGGTCAAATCGGTCCCTGGCGCTGTGTAGTGAAGAGCTGAAAATTGCTCTTTATTAAGCATATCGGCCTTGCTCTTGAGGATAGCTGCATGCTCTTCCCAAGCCTTAACAGGATCTGCTTCGTAGACACGGCAAGTTTTGAAAATTTGGTCCCAAAGGAGATCGACTGCTTCTTCATCGCTCGTAGCATTCGGAAAGACCTTCTTGGCCCATTCAAGTCCAGCAGCGGCTGCTACAGTCCAGCTAACCTTGTTGGATTGAGTGGCGATTCTCATTGGCTTCATAGCAAGTCCCATAGCTTTAGCAGAAGCTGATAGCTTGTCAGCATCCACTCCGTTCAAGGCACCTGGATCAGATGAACGAACCCCAAGACGGCTAGCCTTATTTTCCAAGAGATAGTTCATCTCAGCAATCTTGTATTCTGGCACATTGTCCAGACGCTCCATTGGCGCATGGAGGAATTTCTCACGGTTAATGACATCATCTGTCCACTGAACGATAACCTCATGCGCACCCAAGGCATAAGCTTCTTTGACGATTAAGTGAGCCAACTCACGTTGCTCCACATCGATAGAGAGAGCCAAAGTGTGACCAGGTTGCACGTTGATTCCATTTGCAACCAATAATTTTGCATATTTTTCTAGATTTTCTTTAAAATTTGGTAAAACCATGTTGTTTTCTCTTTTCTATTTTTATTTTTCTTTCAAAGCAGAGAATAATCCTGCTAAAGCAATAGCACCTGACAAGAGTGCTGTTGATAGAAGTATTGTCTGATCAGCAAGTTCTAATTGATATTCAAATACCTTCTCAGCCGGCTTATCTTCCGCGAAAATTCTTAGTTTCATGAAATATCCTTTCTTATTCTTCATGCTCTCCTAGGTAGAGGCGTCGTGCTTCTGGACTATTTGTGAGGATATCTATATAGGTTTCATAGTCATCAGGTAGAGGTTTTCCTAAAGAGATATCTTGTTCTGGATTTATATTTTTCCCATAAAGAAAGCAAAGATAGAGACGTTCGTTGAGTGTTGGAAATACTTCAATAGACATATGTTCAGCCTGACCTACCCGATCCCAATCCTGTTCTTTGATATCTGGTATGATATAAGCTTGGAAAAGTCCCATAAGTGGATTATCTTCTGGTTGTCCACTGTCCTTATCCGCCAGAACCAAAGAACAACGTCTACCAAAACCAGCTACTTGGCGCTCCCTTCCCTTTACCGAAACAGTCATAGGATGCCCTCCAATATGGCTATAAATCCATTCTTTAGGCAGTTCATAATCTAACAGGGGGTTCACTTCTTTAACAATCGTTACAGGACTGTAGCGTAGAAACTGGCGAGTAACAGCCTTACAAAAAAGGATATCCTCCTCTTTCAAGGTCACTCCCTCCCAATTATTTTCCTCGTTAAAATGGTTAAAAAATACTAGATAGGGATCACGCACCATTTGCGCCAAAACATAAACGCCATTTCGTAAACATATAGAAATAACTTTCCCTGGTTTCCAGGGTGTTGCTCTTTTTTTCTTTAGCATTATTAGCCAACCTCAAAAATTACCAAGACATTTCAAACTATTAAAACAACTCATCAAACAAACTCAACTGGTTATCCTCTGGCATATTGCCCAGAATCCCCATTTCATCCATCTTTTCAACCAAGGTTGATGAGAGCCCTCCACGCTTGCGTAGTTCTGTTTTAGAGAGGAATTCTCCCTCTTCACGTGCTCGAACTAGCTGCTTGGCAACGTTCTCTCCCAGACCATCCATTGCCACAAATGGCGGGATGAGGGTGTCCCCATCGATGAGGAACTCTGTCGCCTGACTACGGTAGAGATCGAGTTTTCCAAACTTGAAACCACGCTCCCACATCTCATTAACAATCTCAAGTGTTGTATAGAGATCGATTTCCACATTAGAAGCTTCATTGTTCTTCCGCTTTTCAGAGATTTCTTCCATTCTACGCTTGATGGCATCCAAGCCCGCACCCATGGTCTTGATATCAAAGGCCTTAGCACGAATGGAAAAGTAAGCACAGTAGTAATAAATAGGATGGTGGACCTTAAAGTAAGCTACACGCAAGGCCATCATAACGTAGGCTGCCGCATGGGCTTTAGGGAACATGTACTTAATTTTCCCACAGGATTCAATATACCACTCTGGCACCTTATTAGCCTTCATGGCTTCGATATAGCCATTGCGTTCCTCTTCGGAAATCTTGAGCCATAAGCCCTTACGCACCCGTTCCATGATAGTAAAGGCCATCTTAGGTTCGAGACCAGCATGCATGAGGTACACCATGATGTCGTCCCGACAACCAATAACGGTTGATAGGTCCGCAATCCCTTGTTTAATCAAATCTTGGGCATTACCCAACCAAACGTCGGTACCGTGGGATAGACCTGAAAGCTGAAGCAACTCTGCAAAGGTTGTCGGATGGGTTTCATCGACCATTCCACGTACGAAATTTGTTCCAAACTCTGGAATTCCCAACATACCCGTAGGCGTTCCAATTTGTTCAGGAGTTACCCCTAGCACATCAGTCCCAGAAAAGAGGGCCATAACGCCTTCGTCATCCATAGGAATTTCATTAGGGTCAATCCCAGATAAATCTTGAAGTTTTCGAATCATGGTCGGATCATCATGTCCCAGCACATCAAGTTTGAGGACGTTCTCATCGATATCATGGAAGTTAAAGTGAGTGGTCTGCCATTCAGCTGTCACGTCATCCGCTGGATACTGAACAGGCGTAAAGTCGTAAACATCCATATAGTTAGGAATAACAACGATCCCCCCCGGGTGTTGTCCCGTTGTCCGCTTGACACCAGCAGCTCCCTGAGCTAGACGTTCCACCTCTGCATCACGATAAAACTTGCCATAATCTCGCTCATAGCCCTTGACAAATCCATAAGCAGTCTTAGCAGCCACCGTACCAACCGTTCCTGCACGGAAGGCATATTCCTCACCAAAGATATCACGCACATCCAAGTGGGCGCTTGGCTGGTCTTCACCCGAGAAGTTCAAGTCAATATCGGGAACCTTGTCCCCATCAAAACCGAGGAAGGTCTCGAACGGAATATCTTGTCCGTTTTTGCTAAGTTTGTGACCACAGTTTGGACAGTCCTTATTGGGCATATCAAAACCTGAACCGTAAGAACCATCCGTGATAAACTCACTATACTGACACTGACCACAGACATAGTGAGGAGAGAGAGGATTAACCTCCGTAATCCCAATCATGGTCGCAACGAAACTAGATCCGACAGACCCACGAGACCCCACCAAGTAGCCCCGTTCATTGGAACGTTGTACCAGCATCTGGGAAGCCAGATAAATCACAGCAAATCCATTCCCCAGAATGGAAGTTAATTCTTTTTCAATCCGCAAATCAACGATATCTGGCAGCGGATTTCCATAAATCTCAAAAGCTTTCTTGTAGGTCAGCTCAGCGACCGTTTCTTCAGCCTTATCGATGAAAGGCGTATACAAGTCACCCTTAACAACCTCAACAGGCTCAAAGATTTCTGCCAAGGCATTGGTGTTGTCAATAACTAGTTTCCGAGCTAATTCCTCGCCCAAGAAGGCAAATTCATCCAACATCTCATTGGTCGTTCTAAAATGGGCTTTTGGCAGAGGAGCTGGTTGGGCATGTTCACCGTGACCAATAGTTCGGTTAATCATAGCCCCCTGTCCCAAACTACGGACGATAATTTCACGGTAAATCTCTTCTTCTGGTTCGATATAGTGGACATTCCCCGTAGCCAGAACAGGCTTACCAAGACGGTCTCCAACTTCTATCAAACTTTTGATAATGGTCTGGAGTTCCTCCATATCTTTGACCTGCTCCTTGGCAATCAAGGGAGCATAGATAGCTGGTGGCATGACCTCGATAAAGTCATAATACTTGGCCACCTCAACCGCCGCATCCACGCCCTGGGAAACAACCGCATCAAAAACTTCACCTTCAGAGCAAGCTGAACCTAAAATCAGACCTTCCCGATGGGCATCTAAAACCGTCCTCGGAATCCGTGGCACCCCTTCAAAGTACTTGGTATTAGACAAAGAAACCAACTTAAAGATATTTTTTAGACCTACCTGATTCTTGACATAAATGGTCGCATGCCTGATTCGAGCTTTTTTATAAGAATCTGGACTAATCAAATCAATATTGAGTCTAGCTAGATCGGTCACACCATGTTTTTCTGCCACCTCTTTGATAAAGATAAAGAGCAGACGACCAGTAGCTTCCGCATCGTAGTTGGCCATGTGGTGATGTTCCAAAGCCACACCAAAACGCTTGGTCAAAGGCCCCAAACCATGACGTTTATACTCAGGATAGAGGTTTCTAGCAAACTCCAGCGTATCAATAACTGGCTGACTAATCTTTGGCAAACCATGACGCTCATAGTTGGCATTCATAAAGCCAACGTCAAAGGTGGCATTGTGGGCAACTAGGACCGTACCCTTGCAAAATTCTTGGAATTCTTGCAAAACTTGTTCCAGTGGTTTAGCATTTTTTACATGATCATCTGTAATACCAGTCAACTCCGTGGTAAAGGCTGACAAGGGATGCCCAGGATTGATAAATTCATCAAATTCGGCAATAACATTCCCCTTGTACATCTTAGACGCCGCAACCTGAATCAAATCATTATAGATAGCTGAAAGTCCCGTCGTTTCCACGTCAAAGACAACGTAGGTCGCTTCTGACAAGTCCATCTCCACTTCATTGTAAACGATAGGAATCCGATCTTCAACGATATTGGCTTCCATTCCATAGATTAGCTGGATTCCCGCTTTTTTGGCCGCCTTATAGCCGTGTGGGAAGGACTGGACATTCCCATGGTCCGTGATAGCAACAGCCTTGTGTCCCCACTTAGCAGCTGTCACAACGATTTCTTCGACCTCTGGTAGAGCATCCATGGTCGACATATTAGTATGAGCATGAAACTCAACCCGACGCTCACCTTCTGGCATCAAATCCTTCCGCTCATAGTGAACAACTTCCTGCACATCCTGCACGTTCATAGTCAAATCGCGTGTGAAGTTATTCATCTCCACATTCCCACGAACTCGGAGCCAAGAATTCTTCTTGATAAGGTCAAATTTCTGAGCTTCTTCCTCATTTTTAACCCACTTTTGCATCGAAAAACTGGAAGTATAGTCTGTCATTTTAAAGTTGATCAAAACACGCCCTGTTCTGGTTACTTTTTGCTCCACATCAAAAACAACCCCTTCAAAGACCAAACGATTTTCCTCCGTCGTCACTTCGATCATAGGAGTAATCTCCGCCTTGTCCAGCTTTGGCTTAGCCGCAGCCTTTTTGGCCTGAAAATCAAAGGCTGGTTTTTCTTCCGCTGGAGGTGGTGCCATCTGTTCTAGCTGTTCCATAGCACGAAGCGCTTCTTCATTGGCTGCTTGAACAATCTGCTCATTTTCAGCATGAAAGGCCTCTTCCTGCTCCTGGGTTAGGATATCATTCTTCTCGACCTGACAGTTAAAAGTTGGAAAGCCAAATTTTTCAAGTTGTTTGGCTAAATTAGGAAGATGATTCTTCTTAAAGTGTTCCTTATCAATCGCCTCAGAACCCTCAATAAAGAGTTGATTTCCCTCAGCACGAACTTGCAGATTTTGATAAAGGGACTTAAAACCTTGACTAGCACATGGCCCCTCAGAAAAAGCCTCTTTATAGTAGTCCTGCAAGAGTTGGTTTGAAAAATCTTGAGACAGAGCCTTGATTTCAAAAACAGCTTTATTGCCTGTCTTAGAAAATTCTTCGCTTAAACCCTTCTTTAATTCTAAAAAGATTTCAATTGGTAAAATATTAGAAAATACAAAATGAAACTCCCATACCTTACTAATTTTATGAACTACAACTCGCTCAATATCAGCCTGCGATAAAGCAGGAGCCTGTCTCATTTCAGCAGGCATCCCCAGTTGATTCATCAAAATTTCAAAACTATTTGACATTCATTTTCCTCACATTATTCTCCTACTATTTTACCATATTTAGAGGTATTTTCTAAAGACAAAAGGAAGCCACTAAGTGACTTCCTTCTAGAGTGAGAACTGATTAGTCTTCACCTTTGTTTTTCTTAATGATTTCTTCTTGTACTGACTTAGGTACATCTTCGTAGTGGTCAAATACCATCATGAATGTACCACGTCCTTGAGATGCAGAACGAAGAACTGTTGCGTAACCGAACATTTCAGCAAGTGGAACATAAGCACGAACGATTTGGCTGTTACCGTGTGCTTCCATACCATCTACACGTCCACGACGAGCAGTTACGTGACCCATAACATCACCAAGGTTTTCTTCTGGAACAGTGATTGTTACAAGCATCATTGGCTCAAGGATAGCTGGTTGTGCTGATTTAGCAGCTTCTTTAAGTGCAAGTGAAGCCGCGATCTTGAAGGCAGTTTCAGATGAGTCGACATCGTGGTATGAACCATCGTAAAGCTTAGCTTTAACGTCAACCATTGGGTAACCTGCAAGAACACCGTTAGCCATAGATTCTACCAAACCTTTTTCAACCGCTGGGATAAATTCACGAGGAACCACACCACCGACGATTGCGTTTTCGAATTCGAATCCTTTACCTTCTTCGTTTGGAGTAAATTCAATCCATACATCACCGAATTGACCTTTACCACCAGACTGACGTTTGAAGAATCCACGTGCTTGAGTAGAAGCACGGAATGTTTCACGGTAAGATACTTGTGGAGCACCTACGTTCGCTTCAACTTTGAACTCACGACGCATACGGTCAACAAGGACGTCAAGGTGAAGCTCACCCATACCAGAGATAACTGTTTCACCAGTTTCAACGTTTGTTTCAACGCGGAATGTTGGATCTTCTTCAGCCAATTTTTGAAGGGCGATACCCATCTTATCTTGATCAGCTTTAGATTTTGGCTCAACCATCAATTGGATAACTGGTTCTGGAACGTTGATTGACTCAAGAATGATTTTAGCTTTTTCATCTGTCAATGAGTCACCAGTTGTAGTATCTTTCAAACCAACGGCAGCAGCAATATCACCTGAGTAAACAGTGTCGATTTCTTGACGGCTGTTAGCGTGCATTTGAAGGATACGTCCGATACGTTCACGTTTACCTTTAGAAGTGTTCAATACGTATGAACCTGATTGAAGAACACCTGAGTAAACACGGAAGAATGTCAAACGACCTACGAATGGGTCAGTCATGATCTTGAAGGCAAGAGCTGCAAATGGCTCTTCGTCAGATGCTGGACGAGTTTCTTCTTCGTCTGTATCTGGGTTAATACCTTTGATTGCTGGGATGTCAAGTGGGCTTGGAAGGTAGTCAATAACCGCATCAAGCATCAATTGAACACCTTTGTTTTTGAAGGCAGAACCACACAATACTGGGAAGAATTCAACGTTGATAGTCGCTTTACGGATACCAGCTTTCAATTCTTCGTTAGTGATTTCTTCACCTTCGAGGTATTTCATCATCAATTCTTCGTCAGTTTCAGCAACTGCTTCGATCAATTTTTCACGGTATTCTTGAGCTTGGTCAAGGTATTCAGCTGGGATGTCTTCTTCAAGGATATCTGTACCAAGGTCGTTAGTATAGATTTCAGCTTTCATCTTGATCAAGTCGATGATACCACGGAAGTCATCTTCAGAACCGATTGGCAATTGGATTGGGTGTGCATTTGCTTGAAGACGATCGTGAAGTGTGCTTACAGAGTAAAGGAAGTCCGCACCGATTTTGTCCATTTTGTTGGCAAATACGATACGTGGAACTCCATACTCAGTTGCTTGACGCCAAACTGTTTCAGTTTGAGGCTCAACACCTGATTGTGAGTCAAGAACGGTAACCGCACCATCCAATACACGAAGAGAACGTTGTACTTCGATTGTGAAGTCCACGTGTCCTGGTGTGTCGATGATGTTTACGCGGTGGTTGTTCCATTGAGCTGTTGTCGCAGCAGATGTGATAGTGATACCACGCTCTTGCTCTTGCTCCATCCAGTCCATTTGTGACGCACCTTCGTGAGTTTCACCGATTTTGTGGATTTTACCAGTGTAGTAAAGAATACGCTCAGTAGTTGTTGTTTTACCAGCATCGACGTGAGCCATGATACCGATATTACGAGTTTTTTCAAGTGAAAATTCGCGTGCCATGAGGTTTGTTTCTCCTATTTATTTTTGATTTCTATTCTATTATAACACGATTTTAATAAAAACGGATAGGCAGGACCTACCCGTTCTCAATGTTTCCATGCTATTGTTGGTTTTAACTTGTAGATTTACAAATTGAATCGAACTCGGGCTAAAAGCTTGGAAAATAGATAAGCTCTCCTAGAATCTTCGATTCTTCGTCAAGCTTCCTAATTTTCAGTCGCTTTTTTAACGCCCTTAGTATCTTAATCTTACCAACGGAAGTGTGCGAATGCACGGTTAGCTTCAGCCATACGGTGAGTGTCTTCACGTTTCTTAACTGCTGCACCAGTGTTGTTAGCAGCATCCAAGATTTCTTTTGCAAGACGGTCTTGCATTGTGTGTTCACCACGAAGACGAGCGATTGTTACCAACCAACGAAGTCCAAGTGTTGTACGACGTTCTGGACGAACTTCAACTGGGACTTGGTAGTTAGAACCACCAACACGACGTGCACGTACTTCAAGTACAGGCATGATGTTTTCCATAGCTGTTTCAAATACTTCAAGTGCATCGTTTCCAGTAGCTTCTTTGATTTGCTCAAAGGCACCGTAAACGATTGAAGCAGCTGTACCACGTTTACCGTCAAGCATAACGCGGTTGATAAGACGAGTAACTAGTTGTGAATTGTAAAGCGGATCTGGCAATACGTCACGTTTTGGAGCTCTATTTTTACGACTCATTTCTCTTTATCCCCTTTCCTTATGCTTTTGGACGTTTAGTACCGTATTTAGAACGGCCTTGTTTACGATCGTTAACACCTGCAGTATCAAGTGCACCACGGACGATATGGTAACGTACCCCTGGAAGGTCTTTTACACGTCCACCACGAAGAAGCACCACGCTGTGCTCTTGCAAGTTGTGTCCGATACCTGGGATGTAGGCAGTAACTTCGATAAGGTTGCTCAAACGTACACGAGCGAATTTACGAAGGGCTGAGTTAGGTTTTTTAGGTGTCATTGTTCCAACACGAGTTGCAACACCACGTTTTTGTGGTGAAGAAACGTTTGTTTGAACTTTTTTATGACTGTTGTAACCAACGTTCAAAGCTGGTGATTTAGATTTTTCTACTTTTGATTTACGCGGTTTGCGAACCAATTGGTTAATTGTAGGCATCTACATTCTCCTGTGTTTTTTTATTTTTGGTGATGATACACTTGGTGACAGTTATCATCTGTGTGTACTTTTGCAACATTTGTCAGCACGTCCCTGTACACTCTTGAGAGACCAAAAGTAAAAAGTACCGTCTATTATTGTAACAAAATTTTCCATTGGTTGTCAAGATATTTTTCTTTTTTATTGTTAATTTTAGCTCTTTTGTGGTGCTCCCCCAAAAAAGAAAAAGGAGGAATCTCACCCTCCTAAAGTTAGTATTGTTCCA
Source organism: Streptococcus pseudopneumoniae (assembly GCF_001072315.1). Taxonomy (GTDB): domain Bacteria; phylum Bacillota; class Bacilli; order Lactobacillales; family Streptococcaceae; genus Streptococcus; species Streptococcus pseudopneumoniae_R. The sequence continues at coordinate 10,501 of NZ_JVLI01000088.1, forward strand.
TTCAATCCCATCAATTTTAACACATAATGGTTTTCGAGTTAAGATAGTATCACAACCAACCAAATTCTTTCGCGATATTAGCCGCCTCTGTTCGATTACCTGCATCTAGTTTTGAAAGAATATTGGTGACATAGTTTCGGACTGTTCCGTTGGATAGATAGAGTTTGTCTGCAATTTCTTGATTAGAGAAGCCCTGAGCGATTCCTTTTAAAACTGCGATTTCTTGCTCTGTTAATGGATTGGGATGAGTCATCACCACTTCCATCAATTCAGGCGAATATTCCTTACGTCCTGCGAGGACGGTGTGCAAGGTTTGCATGAGATCTGCAATGCTTCGTTCCTTTAATACATAAGCATCCACTCCAGCCTTGACCGCACGTTCAAAATACCCTGGGCGCTTGAAGGTCGTCACTACAACCACCTTTGTTTCAAGCTTTTCTGCTCGTATCCACTCCAAGACTTCAAGACCTGTCTTAACAGGCATTTCTACGTCGAGGATGGCGATATCTACAGACTCCTTTTCTAATAGCTGGATTGCTTCTTGCCCATTCTTGGCTTGAAGAACAGACTCCACGTCCGATTGAAGCGTGAGCAATTGACACATAGCATCTCGCAACATACTTTGATCTTCTGCTACTAATACTTTCATCTACATTCTCTCCTTATAAGCTAGTCGAACCTGAACTTCTGTCGGTTGTTTGTGACTAATCACCTTTACCTCTCCCGAAAATGGAAGGACACGATCTCGAACTGTATGGAGCTCATTCCCTTTTATAGAAGTAAAACCACAGCCATCATCACTTACTGTTAGAATGAGCTCCTTCTCTGTCCGATCTAATTTTAAATAAACTTTAGATGCATTGGCATGTTTGATGATATTGGTTACTAACTCAAGCAAAATCATGGAAGCCGTTGACTCCAATTCCTGAGTAAGGCTAGCAGTATCTAGTTGATTAGCCGTTTCCACCTCAATTCCAGCAATCTCTAGCATCTTTTTGACAGTTTCAAGTTCTGATGATAAGGTCCGTGATTTCAGATTTTCCACAATGGTTCGCACTTCATTCATGGAATCCTTGCTTATCTGGTGAATTTCTTTTAATTCCTTTTCCACCTGTGGATAAGCCTCCATCTGAAATAACTGCAAGGCTAGATCCGTTTTGACACTCAGCATAGCAAAGGTATGTCCCAGACTATCATGCAAATCCTGACCGATACGACTACGTTCATTTTCAGCTAGCAAGAGATTTATCTGGGCATTTTGCTTGGCCTGCGCGTCTTTCAAATCCTCCACAATACGAATCCGAACCGAACCAAAAGTCATCAAATCGACAAAAGCAAGAATTACAAGTAGATAGAATAGAAACTCAACTTCGATTCTCTGAATAATCAAAAGTTGTCCCACAGCAAGGACTTGAGCAAGAAGAAAAGTCCAGACATGTAAAGACTTTAAACCACCTACGCTGAAATGATAAATTAAGAGATTGGAAAGGAAAAAGAAGAACCAGATATAATTTACAGCAACAAAGGCAGTGTTCCCAGCTACATAGACCAGCATGATGCCCCAGAAAAGCCAAGATAGGCGCTGATTCTTAGTTGTTAAAACACCCAAATACGCCACTACAAATAGAATATCAATCAATAAATGCCAGACAGGAAGCCACCCAGTCACTACAGGTAGGACGGGGAAAATCATAAAAATTAAACTGACCCAGAACATATAATGTATGCTTTTCAGTCTTTCAAGCATTAAGCATTCTCCTTATGACCTTGAAGGTAAATGGTCAAACCAAACAAAACTGCTGAAAAAACAAGTAAATAAACTGTGGCTGATAGATTGATACCACCCTCGTTTAAGAAGGTCTTGAGCAACTCCATCAACTGATAGGTCGGGAGACACTTACCGACTGCTTGCATCCAGTCTGGAAATAAAGAGATAGGCATCCAAAGTCCACCTAAAACAGCCAATCCTAGATAAAGAAGATTACCCACGACAGACATCAGCTGACTAGTTGGTAACAGCGTCAAGGTTAAGCCAAGTGCTACAAAAGCTACACTTCCAACTATCAGCAAGAGTGCAGCCCCAACCCAGCTTCCTAAAGGCATATCCACACCTCTGACCAAGTGCCCAACTGAGAAAACAACCAGGATTGAGACCAAATAATCAACCATCATACTTGTTATCTTTGATAGATAATATTCTACCATATTTACAGGGCTATGACGCAATGTTTTCTGCCAGTTGTTCATCTTATCGGTATGTAAGACAGCTGGGAATGAAAAGATAGCGGTCGACATCATGGAAAAGGCAGTCATGGAGATAAGATAATCACGCATAAAATTCGCGGGTCCACCTGGTGTCTCCTGGTACATGCCAGAAAAGAATAAATAGAAGGCTGTCGGCATCCCTACGGATAATAAATAATAGACGAGTTGCCGTTTGGTCAATAAAAATTCTATCTTATTTAATGCTATCCATCGTTTCATCTTAGTCATCTCCTTTTTGCGTTTCTTCAAAGATTGTATCCAGCAAACTACGATTATTGACTTCAATTTCTTGTATTCTACATCCTGCTTGAACTAACCGTTCCCAGAAAGCATCCGCTTCGCGTGTGACTACTTGCAGAGCATCTTGTTTTTGTACCCACCTTTCAACCAAGACTGACTTCTCAACGACTTCCTTGTAAGCTAGCGGAAGGATAAAATGCTTTTCAATCTCCTCACTACGCATGGCTAGAGGTGTTGTATCACGAATCAACTCTCCCTTATTCAAGACCAAGATTCGGTCAGCTGTATGCTCTACCTCTTCAATATAATGGGATGAATAGAGAATGGTGACTCCTTGTGCTTTTAGGTTCTGAACAATTTCCCAAAAACGTTGACGAGTTGAGGTATCCATGGACGCAGTAGGCTCATCTAAAAAGATAAGCTTTGGTCGCCCAATCAAGGTCAAGACAAAAGAGAAGAGACGCTTTTGTCCACCTGACAATTTTTCTGCGAATTGCTCTTTTTGTTGCTGGTCAAACTGCAATAGTTGATCGATTTCCTGGTTGCTCAAGGGATTTGGGTAAATGCTTTGAAAGAAAGCAATCAACTCTTTCACCTTTAGTTTCTGAACGATTACATTCTCTTGAGGCAGGTAGCCTCTAATATAGTCTAACTGAGAACTCGTCACTGGCAAGCCTTGGATAGATACTTGCCCGCTGGTGACCAGTTTATCTCCAAGCAAACAGTCCAAGAGTGTGGTCTTTCCAGCACCATTTGGCCCAATCAAGGCGACGCATTCACCTTCAGCTACCTCAAAGGAAATATCCTTTAAAATAGTCTTGCCCTTGATGTTTTTATTTAGGCTTTCTACCTTAATCATGTTCATGATACTCTCCTTTCAGCAACTCCTTTTCCATCGGAAAGGCGATAAAAATCATAAATCCTAATCCCCAGGCACCGCGGATGGCTTGGTGAAGGAAAGCTTGATCAAACCAACCTGTAAACATTTCCACTAACCATACCAAGAGGGACAGACCGATAAAAAGATAGGGAACTTTTTTCATTTTTCAAACTCCTTTTTCACATCTCCGACTAATTTCAAACCTTCTCTAACAAGCCAAGACATCATTCCAAAGCCAGCAAAGACCTCCCAAGGAAAATGATAAAATTCTTCATCTAATCCTGAAAACATGAGATAAGTCATGACTCCTGCTGCTACTAGACTTATAACGATAATCATTTTATTTCTCATCTCTTCTTCCTCCATTTCATACTACAATTATAGACTTTTGAAGTTTGCGGAGCTAGATGCTTCTGTCACTAGGAAATATGACAAATGTCATAAAAAGTTCTGTTCAAAACAAGCAAGATACGCTATACAATAAAACACAATTAGAAAAATCTAAGGCAACTTCCTCAAAAGAGATATCAAACCCCATTCACACTATAATGTAAACTAATACTTATTTAAAATCAAAAAGAGTAGAAATTTTCATCAGACAAACACATATATTATATGTTGAACAAAACCCTAAAATTTATAAGAGTTATAAAATCTGTTAAATTTCAATGTGGATACCTAAACTACGTTATTTATTGAAAAGACTGGAAACAAAAAGTATACGCTGCCAAAATGAATTACTGAAAATCAAAAAAGAGAGAAGCAAACTGATCCTCTCTTACTGAAAATCAAAAAAGAGAGAACCAAGCTGATCCTCTCTTAATGTATATAATACCTAGTTTTAAAAATACACATTCACATATCTCTGTAATGTATCGGGAAGACAGGATTCGAACCTGCGACACCTTGGTCCCAAACCAAGTACTCTACCAAGCT
>NZ_JVLI01000089.1:0-12886 GCF_001072315.1 Streptococcus pseudopneumoniae
GTGGATAGAACTGACGAAGTCAGTAACCATACCTACGGTAAGGCGACGCTGACGTGGTTTGAATAGTATAACTATTCTGATTTACATACTATTAGGGAAGCAGTATCCCATAATTGACGGCACGCTAGTAGGTACTATAAAATGGACTAGAGTACTTTTTCGATTGGGTATAAAACATCATAGAGAATAAAAAAGGTTAGGATTTTTTGCCCTAACCTTTTTTTACATGTAATAAACAATGGCGATGTATTGGAGGGCAGATGCGGCTAGTATAAAGAGATGCCAAATCATGTGGAAATAAGGTTTTTTCTTGGCGTAAAATCCAGCTCCAACTGTATAACAAAGTCCGCCAGTTACCATGAGACTCCAGAAAATTGGCGTTGTTTGACTGATAATGGCAGGAATGATAGCTAAAACCAACCAGCCCATAATCAGGTAAAGAGCAAGGCTAAATTTCTCATTGACTTTTTTAGCAAAGATTTTGTAGAGAATACCAAAGATGGTCGTTCCCCACTGGATGGCAATAATCAGATAGCCAAACCAGTTATTCATTAAGGTCAAGACGACGGGCGTGTATGAGCCAGCAATGGCAACGTAAATCATAGAATGGTCGATGATTCGCAAGACATATTTGTGGGTTGAACCATAGGCCATAGAGTGGTAAATGGTGGATGAGAGGAACATGAGAAAGAGACTAATAACGAAAATGGAAACGCCGATAGAGGATAAAAATCCGTGTGTCTCATAACTATAGGTGGATGAAATAGGCAGTAAGATGAGCATGATGACTGCACCTACGGCATGGGTCACACTATTAGCAATCTCCTCTCCAAAACTGAGTTGTTTGCTGAGTTTAAGACTAGTGTTCATTGGATTACCTCCTCTTGAGTATGATGGATTAAGTCTAGAGTTTGATGATAGAGTTTAACGGTTTGGCAGCTGGTTTGGATAATGGGGTTAGCTGGGTCAATTCCTTGGTTCATGTAGTCCACAAAAGCATCGTAGAGTTGGTCTGAACTTGCTTGAGTTTGTAGAGTATTAAGTGTCTGGGCTATTTCTTGAATAGAAAATACAGACTTGAGGCTTGTGATAGCAATCAAACGGGCAATCTGTTGGCGTTGGTATTTTTTCTTGTCAGGCTTTGTCAGGTAACCATGTTTCACATAATTATTGACCATAGATGCGGTCAGGCCCTTGTCTTTATCAGGAGAGATAGGGGCGCAGACCTGATTGACATAGAGTAAAACCTGGTCCAGATAGAGGTCAATATTTGGAATTTCTGTCCATTTTGGGTAGGAAAAGGTAGTTTTCATTTCCAACTCCTCTTTATCTAGTTTCGATAACTAGATTATAAAATAATAAAAACAGAAAGTCAAGTTTTAACTGCTTGTGAAAAGGCTTAAATTATGCTATGATGGGAGAAACTAGTCAGAAATGAGGAGAAAAGATGGAGATTCGTTTAGCTTTTCCAAATGAAGTAGATACCATCATGCAGGTGATGGAAGATGCTAAAAAATGTTTAGCAGATGCTGGTAGTGACCAGTGGCAAAATGGCTATCCAAATGCTGATATTGTTATTGAAGATATTATCTCAGGTCAAGCCTATGTTGCCTTGGAAGAGGGTGAACTACTAGCTTATGCAGCTGTGACCAAGAGTCCAGAGGCAGCCTATGAAGATATTTATGAGGGAAATTGGCAAGATGGAGAGTCAGAATATCTAGTCTTTCACCGTATTGCTGTGGCAGCAGATGTGCAGGGACAAGGAGTTGCTCAAACCTTCTTAGAGGGCTTGATTGAAGGATTTGATTATCTAGATTTTCGTTCAGATACGCATGCTGAAAACAAAGCTATGCAACATATTTTTGAAAAACTCGGTTTTAAACAGGTTGGTAAGGTTCCAGTTGATGGCGAACGCTTGGCCTATCAAAAATTGAAGAAATAATGCAAAAGAAGTACGCAAAAATGCTCTATTCTTCGCCAATTGGTTCTCTTTCTCTCGTGGCTGATGACCATTATTTGTATGGAATTTGGGTACAGGAGCAAAAGCATTTTGAGAGGGGACTAGGAGATGAAACGGTAGAAGAAGCTGTTAGTCATTCCATTTTAGACCCAGTTATTGCTTGCTTAGATGCTTATTTTAAAGGCAAGCCTCAGGATTTATCCAACTTGCCCTTGGCTCCAATCGGAACGGAGTTTGAAAAGCGAGTTTGGTCCTATTTACAGGGAATTCCTTATGGTCAGACAGTGACCTATGGACAAATAGCCCAAGACCTGCAAGTGGCTTCTGCTCAAGCAATTGGAGGAGCGGTAGGACGCAATCCTTGGTCTATCCTAGTACCTTGTCATCGGGTGCTGGGAGCAGGCAAGCGTTTGACAGGCTATGCTGCAGGAGTGGAAAAGAAAGCTTGGCTCTTGGGGCATGAAGGCGCAGATTTTAAAGATATAAAATAGAAAGTGAAACATATGTTAGAATTTATCGAATACCCAAAATGTTCAACTTGTAAAAAAGCAAAACAAGAATTAAACCAACTCGGTGTGGACTACAAAGCTGTTCACATCGTGGAAGAAACACCTAGTCAAGAAGTCATTTTAAACTGGCTAGAGACCTCAGGTTTCGAGTTGAAGCAATTTTTCAACACCAGTGGAATCAAATACCGTGAATTAGGGCTGAAAGATAAGGTAGGAAGTCTATCAAACCAAGAAGCGGCTGAGTTGCTAGCAAGCGACGGTATGTTGTTAAAACGGCCCATTTTAGTAGAAAATGGAACTGTTAAGCAAATCGGTTATCGAAAAGCTTACGAAGAATTGGGATTGAAATAGTTTTTACTTATCTCTTTGATAGATAAAATATATAGCCTCCCTGTTTCAAAGTATGATAAACTAGTAGGTAGACAAAGTCTGTACCTGACCGTAGCAAATAATTTCATTGACGGCAGAAGTATGGTAGAATGAATCATTATCAGGAGAGGATGTTTTTATGAATGTTACAACGATTTTAGCATCAGATTGGTACCAAAACTTGATGCAATTGATTCCAGATGGCAAGCTGTTTAGCCTGCGTTCGGTCTTTGATGGGATTCCAAGAATTGTCCAACAACTTCCAACAACAATTATGTTGACAATAGGTGGTGCCCTTTTTGGCTTGGTTTTGGCACTTCTTTTTGCCATTGTGAAAATCAATCGTGTCAAGATTTTATACCCCTTGCAGGCCTTCTTTGTTAGTTTCTTAAAAGGGACACCGATTTTGGTGCAACTCATGTTGACCTACTACGGAATTCCTTTGGCTTTGAAAGCCCTCAATCAGCAATGGGGTACTGGTCTCAATATCAATGCGATTCCAGCGGCTGTTTTTGCGATTGTAGCCTTTGCCTTTAATGAGGCAGCTTACGCTAGTGAAACCATTCGTGCAGCCATTCTCTCAGTCAATCCTGGTGAGATTGAGGCGGCACGAAGTCTGGGTATGACCCGAGCGCAAGTTTATCGTCGAGTGATTATTCCCAATGCGGCAGTTGTGGCGACTCCAACCTTGATTAATTCCCTTATCGGTTTGACCAAGGGAACTTCCCTAGCCTTCAGTGCGGGTGTTGTAGAAGTCTTTGCCCAAGCTCAGATTTTGGGTGGAGCTGATTATCGTTACTTTGAGCGATTCATCTCCGTTGCCCTTGTTTATTGGGTAGTCAATATTGGAATTGAAAGCCTAGGTCGTTTCATCGAGAGAAAAATGGCTATTTCTGCACCCGATACAGTGCAAACAGATGTGAAAGGAGACCTTCGTTAATGATTAAGATTTCGAATTTAAGTAAATCCTTTTCAGGACAGACTGTCTTGGATCATCTGGACTTGGATATTCAAAAAGGGGAAGTTGTAGCCTTGATTGGTTCTTCAGGAGCCGGGAAATCAACCTTCCTTCGTAGTCTCAATTATCTTGAAACACCTGACAGTGGCTCTATTCAGATTGATGATTTTTCAGTTGATTTTTCTAAAATCACTCAAGAAGAAATCCTTGCCCTACGCCGTAAGTTGTCTATGGTTTTCCAACAGTTTAATTTGTTTGAACGCCGCACAGCACTTGATAATGTGAAAGAAGGCTTGGTTGTTGTCAAGAAATTATCTGACCAAGAAGCAACCAAGATTGCCAAGGAAGAGTTGGCTAAGGTTGGGATTTCTGATCGTGAAAACCATTACCCTCGCCATTTATCAGGTGGACAGAAGCAACGGGTTGCCTTAGCGCGTGCGCTTGCTATGAAACCAGATGTCTTGCTCTTAGACGAACCAACTTCAGCACTTGACCCAGAATTGGTCGGTGAAGTAGAGAAATCTATTGCAGATGCTGCTAAGTCAGGTCAGACTATGATTTTAGTCAGTCATGACATGTCCTTTGTAGCTCAAGTGGCTGATAAGATTCTCTTCTTAGATAAGGGGAAAATCATCGAGTCTGGAACACCAGATGAGATTATCCACCATCCAAAAGAAGAGCGGACAAAAGAATTCTTCGCTAGTTACAAACGGACTTATATTTGATATAATAGATAAAGGAAAACTCAGTTAGCTGGACTAGCTGAGTTTACTCTTTAAAAAAGATAGAAATGAGAGAAATCATGCTACTGCAACTATTTTCTTTATATTTCGAGAGTTTGATCTTGACCACCATCCTTGTCCTGATTTTTTTAGGGATTTGGATTGGACTGAGAGCCATGTCGGGAGTTGATAAGACAGCCAAGGCTCGCCAAGCCCATCTCTATGATATGATTATGATTGGAGTCTTAGTTGTTCCAGTATTATCCTTTGCGGTTATGAGTTTAATTCTTGTTTTCAAGGCATAATCCTTGCGTGATTGACAAGAAAGAGTTAGAATAAAAATAGTTACAACAAGAAAGAAGGAATCTATATGTACGATACTATTATTATCGGTGCTGGACCTGCAGGGATGACTGCAGCCTTGTATGCTGCTCGCAGCAATCTGAAAGTAGCCTTGATTGAAGGTGGTCTGCCAGGTGGTCAGATGAATAATACCTCTGATATCGAAAATTACCCAGGATATGCTAATATTAGTGGGCCTGAATTGGCTGAAAAGATGTTTGAACCACTTGAAAATCTTGGTGTTGAGCACATTTATGGTTATGTTGAAAATGTCCAAGATCATGGTGATTTTAAGAAAGTGATTACTGATGACCAAACATATGAAACTCGTACCGTTATCGTAGCGACTGGTTCAAAACACCGTCCTTTGGGAGTGCCTGGAGAAGAAGAGCTGAACAGTCGTGGTGTTTCATACTGTGCCGTGTGTGATGGTGCCTTCTTCCGTGACCAAGATTTGTTGGTAGTTGGTGGTGGAGATTCAGCTGTTGAAGAAGCTATCTTCTTGACTCGCTTTGCTAAGACTGTTACCATTGTTCACCGTCGTGATCAACTTCGTGCTCAAAAGGTTTTACAAGACCGCGCCTTTGCGAATGAGAAAATCAGATTTATCTGGGATTCTGTAGTAAAGGAAATTAAGGGTGAAAACCGAGTAGAATCTGTCGTCTTTGAAAATGTGAAAACAGGTCAAGTGACAGAGCAAGCCTTCGGTGGTGTTTTTATCTATGTTGGATTGGACCCTCTTAGCGATTTTGTTAAAGAATTGAATATTCAAGATCAGGCAGGTTGGATTGTGACAGATAACCACATGAAAACTGCAGTTGACGGTATCTTTGCAGTTGGAGATGTTCGCTTGAAAGATCTTCGCCAAGTAACAACAGCAGTTGGAGATGGAGCTATCGCTGGTCAAGAAGCCTACAAGTTTATCACAGAACATAGTTAATCATAAAAACGCATAGTATCCGATTTACAAAAACCTTGATTCTATGCGTTTTATTGTGGGAAAATTTAGTTCATTTTCTACTGAAATTGAGTTTTGCCAGCATCTTATTTTTTTAGAAAAATCTTTTAATCTTGTTAACGAGGCCATCTAGACCTTCTGAACCAGAAATAAACTGCTGAGCTTGAGAGAAGTATTCTCCAAGTTGTTCTTGATTTTCTGCAACGAATGTTTTAGCAACTTCGAAATCTTTTGTTTCGATTAATTCTTTTACTTGATTAAACAAACCTAATGGGTTCATATCAGTTAACTTTTTTGAAATTGGGTTTTAAGCTCTATTTTTAGTGTACTCAAAATTAGGATAGACTATAATTTTTATTCGTTTGGTAAAAAGAAAATGCATATTTTTAAAGAAAGATTGATGAAAAATGTAAATTTGATCTTTTTACTTGAATAAAAAACGGTTTCATAGTAAAATAAGAACTGAAAATGATGGAGGTCAATCGATGGAAAATTTGAAGAAAATGGCAGGAATCAAGGCTGCTGAGTTCGTGAGCGATGGAATGGTCGTTGGACTTGGAACAGGCTCGACTGCCTATTATTTTGTCGAAGAAATCGGACGTCGTATCAAGGAAGATGGATTGCAGATTACAGCTGTAACGACTTCTAGTGTGACCAGTAAACAGGCAGAAGGCCTTAACATCCCGCTCAAGTCTATTGACCAAGTAGACTTGGTTGATGTGACGGTTGACGGGGCGGATGAAGTGGATAGCCAGTTTAACGGAATCAAAGGCGGTGGTGGTGCCCTTCTGATGGAGAAGGTTGTAGCAACGCCCTCAAAAGAATATATTTGGGTGGTGGATGAAAGCAAACTAGTCGAGAAATTGGGTGCTTTTAAATTGCCAGTAGAAGTGGTTCAGTATGGCGCAGAACAGGTCTTTCGTCGTTTTGAACGAGCTGGCTACAAACCAAGTTTCCGTGAAAAAGACGGTCAACGTTTTGTGACGGATATGCAGAATTTTATCATTGACCTCGCCTTGGACGTCATCGAAGATCCAATTGCTTTCGGACAAGAATTGGACCATGTCGTTGGTGTCGTGGAGCACGGCTTATTCAATCAAATGGTGGATAAAGTGATCGTTGCTGGACGAGACGGGGTTCAGATTTTAACTTTAAAAAAAGGAAAATAGAAGGGGGCATAAGATGTCTAAATTTAATCGTATTCATTTGGTGGTACTGGATTCTGTAGGAATCGGTGCAGCACCAGATGCTAATAACTTTGTCAATGCAGGGGTTCCAGATGGAGCTTCTGACACACTGGGACACATTTCAAAAACAGTTGGTTTGAATGTGCCAAATATGGCTAAAATCGGTCTTGGAAATATTCCTCGCGAAACGCCTTTGAAGACTGTAGCAGCTGAAAGCAATCCAACAGGATATGCGACGAAATTGGAAGAAGTATCTCTTGGTAAGGATACCATGACTGGACACTGGGAAATCATGGGACTCAACATTACTGAGCCCTTCGATACTTTCTGGAACGGATTCCCAGAAGAAATCTTGACAAAAATCGAAGAATTCTCAGGACGCAAGGTTATTCGTGAAGCTAACAAACCTTACTCAGGAACAGCTGTTATCGATGATTTTGGACCACGTCAGATGGAAACTGGAGAGTTGATTATCTATACTTCAGCTGACCCAGTCTTGCAAATTGCTGCCCACGAAGACATCATTCCTCTGGACGAATTGTACCGTATCTGTGAATACGCTCGTTCAATCACCCTTGAGCGCCCAGCCCTTCTAGGTCGCATCATTGCCCGCCCTTATGTAGGTGAACCAGGTAACTTCACTCGTACAGCAAACCGTCGTGACTTGGCTGTATCTCCATTTGCCCCAACTGTTTTGGATAAATTGAATGAAGCTGGTATCGATACTTATGCTGTTGGTAAAATCAATGATATCTTTAACGGTGCTGGTATCAACCACGACATGGGCCATAACAAGTCAAATAGCCATGGAATTGATACACTATTGAAGACCATGGGACTTGCTGAATTTGAAAAAGGATTCTCTTTCACAAACTTGGTGGACTTTGATGCCCTTTACGGCCACCGTCGTAATGCTCACGGTTACCGTGATTGTTTGCATGAGTTTGATGAACGCTTACCTGAAATTATCGCAGCCATGCGAGAGAACGACCTTCTCTTGATTACTGCGGACCACGGGAACGACCCAACTTACGCAGGAACAGACCACACTCGCGAATATATCCCATTGTTGGCTTACAGTCCTGCTTTTAAAGAAAATGGTGTCATTCCAGTAGGACATTTTGCCGATATTTCAGCGACTGTTGCCGATAACTTTGGTGTGGAAACTGCCATGATTGGGGAAAGTTTCTTAGATAAATTGGTATAAAATGACGCACTATGCTTTGCTAGTTAGGGGTATTAATGTTGGTGGCAAGAATAAGGTCTTCATGGCGGAGCTTCGTCAAGAACTGACAGAGTTGGGACTAGAAAAGGTTGAAAGCTACATCAACAGTGGTAATATTTTCTTTATTTCGACAGCCCCAAAAGTCAAATTGATTGAAAGGTTAGAGACTTTCTTTGCAGTCCATTATCCATTTATTCAGAGTTTTTCCCTACTGAGTCAAGAAGACTATGAAGCAGAAGTGGAGAATCTCCCAGCTTGGTGGAATGAAGATTTGGCACGAAAAGACGTCCTCTTTTACACTGAGGGCTTGGACGTAGATCAAGTCATCGTGACAGTTGAAAGTTTAGAGCTGAAAGATGAGGTGCTTCATTTTGGAAAACTTGGTATTTTCTGGGGGAAATTTTCTGAAGAATCCTACTCTAAGACTGCCTATCACAAGTACTTGCTCAAGATGCCTTTCTATCGCCACATTACTATTCGTAATGCTAAAACCTTTGACAAAATTGGTCAAATGCTAAAAAAATAATAAAGGAGACACACAATGACATTTTTAGACAAAATCAATGAAACAGCTGCTTTCCTGAAAGACAAGGGAATCCAAGCGCCTGAGTTCGGTCTAATCCTTGGGTCAGGACTTGGAGAATTGGCAGAAGAAATCGAAAATCCAGTTGTAGTAGACTATGCTGAGATTCCAAACTGGGGCCACTCTACAGTAGTTGGTCACGCTGGTAAATTAGTATATGGGGAACTTGCAGGTCGCAAGGTCTTGGCTCTTCAAGGGCGTTTCCATTTCTACGAAGGAAATCCTCTGGAAGTGGTGACATTCCCAGTTCGTGTCATGAAAATTCTCGGATGTGAAGGTGTCATTGTAACCAATGCAGCTGGCGGTATTGGTTTCGGTCCTGGTACCTTGATGGCTATCTCAGACCATATCAATATGACGGGGCAGAACCCATTGATGGGTGAAAACTTGGATGACTTTGGTCCTCGTTTCCCAGATATGTCTAAGGCCTACACACCAGAATACCGTGCTACTGCCCATGAAGTGGCTAAAAAACTTAATATCAAGCTTGATGAAGGTGTCTATATCGGTGTTACTGGTCCAACTTATGAAACACCAGCAGAAATCCGTGCTTATAAGACGCTTGGAGCAGATGCAGTTGGTATGTCGACTGTTCCTGAAGTTATTGTGGCATCCCACTCAGGCTTGAAAGTTCTGGGAATTTCATGTATTACTAACTTTGCGGCTGGTTTCCAAGAAGAACTTAACCACGAAGAAGTTGTAGAAGTAACCGAACGTGTTAAAGGTGATTTCAAAGGCTTGCTTAAAGCTATTCTTGCAGAATTGTAAGAACAAAGGATTAAAAGGGGGAATGCCTTTTTTCATTTCATGGTTGACTGGCTATTCGGAACAAAGAAGAAACATAGGTAGACTATGGGTTTCTTCCTACTCTTGTACCTGAAAGAGTCTGATAGTTAGCATTATGAAAGACAAGAATCTAGGATGCTGGGATTAGCTTCCTACGCCAAGCAGACTAGGATGATAAGGAGAGATAAGAATGGATTTACTTTCTGAATTTCTCAGTCTAGTCCTATATAGGGGACAAGGAGATTTCGCTTGAGTCTGCTTACAAATAAACAAAAAGAAAGATAAAGAATAATGAAAATCGGTCAACGAATTATGCGTTTTGGCATAAAAAAATTAAGTATCGGAGTTGTATCTGTTGCAGTCGGCTTCGCATTTCTAGCTCCAGCTGGGATTTCAGCCAATGAAGTAAAACAAGATGTAACATCTGAAGTGGCAACAAGAGTGCTAGATTCTAAGGAAGAATTGAGAGAGCCGGAAAATGCTACTCCAAAACAAGAAACTCCTCTTACCGAGGAGTCAAGACTAGCTCCTCAAACGCTTCCGGAAGCAAGTGAAGTTCTTGAAAACAAAAAGGAAGAGTCAAAAGTAGAGATAACAGAGCCAGCTCAAACTTCACCTGTTCTTGCTCCTGACCAAGGAACTAAAGAAGAAGTTGTGACAGAAAAACCAACAAATATTCGTTCTCTAACCGTAGAAGATTTGGTAAAGATTTCCAAAGGGGAATTGCACTTAGAAAATGATTTGATTGATGAATCTCTCTATGGTGAAAAAGTTCTCGATTTGGAAGGGGATGATGACCAAGATGGTATCAAAAACAAAGATGAACTTTATGTTTACAACAAAGATGGTAAGGATTATCTAGGATATCATAGCCATCCCTTGCTAGCAGACAGTGATGGGGATGGTTTGGCAGATGGAGAAGATGACAATAAGAAAGAATGGTATGTTACAGACCGCGATTCTCTTCTCTTTATGGAGTTAGCTTATCGAGACGATGATTATATTGAGAAAATTTTAGATCATAAGAATCCTTTCCCTAGTCTCTATCTTGACCGTCAAGAATACAAACTCATGCACAATGAATTGGCTCCTTTCTGGAAGATGAAAAAAGCCTACCATACAGATAGTGGCTTGGATGCTTTCTTATTTGAGACCAAGAGTGACCTTCCTTATCTCAAAGATGGAACGGTTCATATGTTGGCTATTCGTGGAACGCGAGTTAATGACGCTAAGGATTTAAGTGCAGATTTGGTTTTATTTGGTGGAAATAAACCAGCTCAAGCGGATGATATCCGCAAGGTTGTTGGGGAATTAGCCAAGGATACAAGTATTACCAAGTTGTATATGACAGGTCATTCTCTTGGAGGCTACCTAGCTCAGATTGCAGCAGTTGAAGCTTACCAAAAATATCCTGATTTTTATAACCATGTATTGAGGAAAGTGACGACTTTCAGTGCACCTAAAGTGATTACTTCCAGAACTGTTTGGAATGCTAAGAATGGTTTCTGGGATGTTGGTTTGGAAAGCCGTAAATTAGCTGTTAGTGGAAAAATTAAGCATTATGTGGTGGATAATGATAATGTTGTGACTCCCTTGATTCATAATGATCGTGATATTGTTACATTTACAGGTAATTCACGCTTTAAACACCGTTCTCGTGGCTATTTTGAAAGTCGAATGAATGATATTCCTAACTTTAATATTGGTAAACGAACTACCTTGGATAAACATGGTTATCGTGATCCAAAATTGGATAAAGTGCGATTCTTTAAGAAACAGGCCCTGCCTCAATCTTCTAGTCAACCAAGTGCTGAACCAATGGAAAATATTGCCTTAGGGAAACAGGTTACTCAAAGTTCGACAGCTTTCGGAGGAGATGCTAGAAGAGCTGTGGATGGTAAAGTTGATGGTAACTATGGTCACAATTCTGTCACTCATACAGACTTCCAATATAAGCCTTGGTGGCAAGTAGATTTGGCTAAAGAAGAAACTATTCGCCAAATCAATATTTACAACCGAACAGACACTGCCCAGGATAGATTGGCAAACTTTGATGTCATTCTTTTGGATAGTTTTGGTAAAGAAATTGAGAGAAAGCGTATAGCATCTCTTAAAGATGTGTCAGCACAAATTGCGATTAACTATAAAAAAGCGCGCTATGTTCGGATTGAGCTAGAAGGCTATAATGCCCTCAGTCTTGCAGAAGTACAAGTATACCGTGCTGAGAATATTGCTTGGAAAAAACAGGTTAAGAAAAGTTCCACTGTTTTTGAGGGAGATGCAAGTTATTCCTTGGATGGAATTACCAATAGTAGTTATAGCCAACAGTCTAATACACATACTAAGTCTGAAAACCAACCTTGGTGGGAAGTTGATTTAGGTCGTACAGAACAGGTAGGGCTTGTTCGTCTTCATAACCGTGGGGATGGAGAACTTTCTAAACGTCTGTCAGACTTTGATGTGATTTTATATGATGAAAAAGGGAAAGAAGTTGCTAGACAGTATGTTTCTAAACTTGACGGAACGAGCTTGGATGTTCAATTAAATGGGAAATTGGGACGCCGTGTTCGTGTGCAACTACGTAAGAACAATCAAGTCCTCAGTCTTGCAGAAGTAGAAGTTTTCCGCTTTATCGCTACGAATGGTGAGACAGCGACACAAGTTTCTAAGCCAGTTCAACCAATCAGTCAGACTCCTGCAAAAGACAAAACATTGACAATTCAACATAGTGGAGCTTATATTGCACGTTATTCAATATCGTGGGAAGAAGTTACAGTAGACAAAGATGGAAACCAAGTTGTTCGTAGTCGTTCTTGGGAAGGCAACGGTCGCAATCAGACTGCAGGTTTTGTCCTCAATCTCCCAATCAAAGAAAATATGAGAAATCTGCGAATTAAGATTGAGAAAAAGACAGGTCTACTATGGAATAGATGGCAAACAATCTATGAAAATAGACCAATTTTAGCTCAACCGCACCGTAAAATTACCCATTGGGGAACAACACTAAATTCTAAGATTTCTGATGACGATGTCTTGTAAAAAATCCTACTATTCAAGAATGAGATGATTTAGTCTATAAGAGAAGAACTACCTGGGTTTGCATGGAACTCAGGTAGCTCTCTGTGAAAGAACAAAATTAATACTCAATGAAAATCAAAGAGCAAACTAGGAAACTAGCCACAGGCTGCTCAAAGCACTGCTTTGAGGTTGTAGATATAACTGATGAAGTCAGTAACATATATACGGCAAGGCGACGTTGACGTGGTTTGAAGAGATTTTCGAAGAGT
>NZ_JVLI01000090.1:0-9697 GCF_001072315.1 Streptococcus pseudopneumoniae
AGTCAGTAACATATATACGGCAAGGCGACGTTGACGTGGTTTGAAGAGATTTTCGAAGAGTATGAGCCAAATCGGCTATTACACTTAAAGTATAGCACTCTGAGAATAGATGTCAAAGAATTTTTATCTCTGTTAGAAAAAGCCTGTCCTGAGACAAGGCTTTGAGTTTCTTCATCTTAGGACCCAGCGCTTTCATAAGAATCCAAGCCCCTGTCCCAGAGTTTAAGGGAAATGACAAAGAAAACAAGGGAAATCAGCATCAAACCTCCGATGTTAAAGATTACATCCTTGTCCTGCAAGAAATAGCTGGCAGGATAGTAGGCCGTAAAGGCAAATGGCACGATAAAGCTAATCAACCATCGAAGAAGCGAATTGTAAATGGAAATTGGATACTTGGCAAAATCATTAAACATATAGAAAATGTAAATCATAGCGCCTGACTGTTTGGTCCAAAAAGCGATACTAGCTGTCGCGATTTTCAAGGAAGTATAAATCAAGGTCGCAAAAGGAATACAAACTAGGAAAAGCAGGAATTTTGGAAGAGTCCAAGCAATGCTAGTCACTGTTGTTCCCAATAGGATACCACCGACCAAGAGTTCTCCCAAAGCATCAATCTGAAAAGTCTCAACTAGAATATGAAAGAGAGGATTGATAGGACGAGTCAGATACTTGTCAAACTCACCTTTTCGGACTAGGCGTTGCCCTAGTGCCCAGAGATTGTCAAAAAAGAGATGGTCCAAGCCCTTGGGAATCAAGGAAAAACCATAGATAAAGGCGATTTCTTGAAAAGTCCAACCTTCTAGGGATGGAATATGTTGAAAGATGACATTGAGAAACAAGAGGTTCAATCCTTGAGTTAGAAAAACTCCCAGCACACCAACCACAAAATCCACCTTATATTCCATGATTTGCTTGATGTATTGTCTAATAAAAATCAGATGCATGCGTTGATATTTTTTCATACTAACCTCCCTGAATGGTAATGAATGACTGGACTCGTTTCCAAATCAACTGAGACAAGCCCACCATCACTAAGAGCCAGAAGAACTGCAAAGCGAGCGCCTGAATCATCTGACTGGCATCGTATTTCCCAACGATAATCATGACTGGAGTGTAAATCAAGGATGAAAAAGGCAGGAAGGACAAAATATCTGAAACAACCTTTGGAAAGAAAGCCAAGGGAATCAAACTACCAGACATAAAGGCCACTATGGAAGTCTTGAGTAGATTGGAACCCCAAAGATTTTTAAACACAAAGGCTGAAAATCCAAAGCAGATATTAAAGAAAAAGTTAATCAGATAGGCCAGCGTTAAGCTAAAGAGGTAAAGGACAGTTAATCCCAGCACTTCTACAATCCCTTGCCCAGATAAGATTTTCATCAAAACAATGACACTTAAAAATGGAAGGCCAACACTAATAAAAATCAACCACTTGGACCCAAGCTCAGTAAAGAGATAAGAGGCCGCAAAATGCACTGGTCGTAACAAACGCATGATGATGGAACCATCCTTGACCTCCTCCCCAATCATAAAAGACGAATCTGATCTAGTCAGAAGATTGGTCACAAAACTCATAATGATGTAGAGGGTGATATCTGCCATACTAAAGCCCTGAATCAAAGACTCCTGGGAGGAATCAAAGACTGCCTTCCAGAGATAAAAGGCTACAAAAGCCCCCATGACATCCCCAATCCGATAAAGAATGAAGTTGACTCGATAGGTAATCAACTCCTGAACACCTGCATTTATAAAGGGTTTATAACGTCTCCACAATTTGACCATCTTAGAGCTCCTTTCGGTAGAACCGACGGATAATATCCTCGATATCCGTATCCACCATCTTCAAATCGCGGATTTCAAAATCAGACAGGGTTTGCTTGATAATGTCAGCTGACTGGTAGCGAGAACTATCGAATTCAATATTAAGGCTATTTCCTTGTCTATCAATGGTCATATCAGGCAAACCCTCGTAGTGAGAAACTAGATGACTTTGACCTGGTAGCAGTTCAAAAGAAAGAGTCTTCATCTTGCCAAAGGTCTCCTTGAGTTGGCTCACCGTTCCATCAAAAATCTCTTGTCCCTTGTCAATCATGAAAATCCGATCACAAAGTTGCTCAATATCACTCAGATCGTGAGTTGTCAAGAGAATGGTAGTCTCTTCCTCCTGATTGATCTGGGTAATGGCGCGACGAATGTTATCCTTGACCGAAACGTCCAAACCAATGGTCGGCTCATCTAAAAAGAGAACCTTGGGATTGTGAAGCAAGGAAGCTGCTATATCCGCTCGCATCCGTTGTCCCAATGAAAGAGTTCGTACAGGATCCTTGATAAAGTCCTTCAAATCCAAGACTTCATTCAAAAAATCCATGCGCTTATGAAAGAGCGAGTCTGGCACATCGTAAATCTCCTTTAAAACCGTGTAGGTCTCTTGCAGCGCCAAATCCCACCATAGCTGGGTACGTTGTCCAAAAACAACCCCAATATCCTTGACATAATCTTGACGATTATCCTGCGGAATCTTGCCGTTAATCCGACAAAAACCAGATGTTGGTTTTAAAATCCCTGTCAGCATTTTAATGGTTGTCGACTTCCCAGCACCATTTGCCCCGATAAATCCTAGAATCTGCCCTTTTGGAACTTCAAAAGTTAAATCTTTGACCGCTTCAAAGGTCTGCTTTTCAGGATGAATAAAGGAGAGTAATGCCCCTTTCAAGCCTGGTTCCTTAACAGTCTTCACAAAATTTTTCTGAAGATGTTCCACTTCTATCATTGCCATATCTATCTCCCTATGTAAGGAATAGCAACATTGTATTTTTGACTACAAATATTCTAAATCCTTACTTTCTACACCTTCTCAATATTATTACAGAAGGCTTTATACCAACCTATTATAATCCAATAAAAACTAGAATGCAAGCGTTTGCCTAAAGTTTATGAAATTGAAAATTTTTCTCTTAAAATAATACTATCATCAAAAATTCTGGTTTGATAGTCTCCTTAAAACACCAAAAAACCCACCCAATGGGCAGGGTTCTGATTTATATGATTAAGCTAGATTATGCTTTAGCAGCTGGAGCATAATGAACAGTTTTTTCCATGTTTCTTAAAAAGCTTTAATTATGATTTTATAGTAGATTGAATAAGGTATGAACAAATCGATTAGGAAAGTCAATCTAATTTCTGGAAATATTTTTAGCAGTCGCAGTGTACTGTTTTAGATTCAATCTACTATATATAAGTGCCATGAAATAGAATATAATCTGACTAAATACGTATATGTCAATCGGATTTGTTCCCGATTTCAAACAGTAATCTGTCCAAGCTACTTGATTGATGTAACACTCTCAAGATGGTAACTGTATCCTTATCAAAACGATAAAACACTGAATAATTTTTTACTAGTAGTCGTCTAACTTTAATATCTAAACTGAGCAATTCCTCTACAATAGAACATCTTTCAGGAAATATTTCTAAGGTTTTAATCCCTTCTGCAATAGCTTCAAAGTGACTCATAGCAGTTTCCGGAGATTGAAGCTCATCTGCGATATAATGATAAATGGCTTCCATATCTCCTTCAGCTCTTTTTAAAATATTAATGGTTATTTTAGTCATACGTTCCGTTCCTTAAATTCTTTAAAGAACTCATTGACAGATCGAACATGACCGTTTTCTGCTTCATGATAAGCTTCAACCATCATTTGTCCAAATCGTTCAGCTGTCATTTCCTCTACATTCACTGATGAAGGTACATTTGGCAATGCAATATCAAAAGGGATTTTCTTCGTTAATGATACTTGTTTCAATAATAGTGTAACTAATGTTGATATCGGCATTCCAAGCTGCTTCAAAACCTGTTCAGCTGATTGTTTATCTAATTCATCAACTCGAACACTAATTGTAGCTGTTTTTCCCATTCTTATCACCTCACTTAAGATTTGTACTGTAATTGTACAGCAATTTGCATTACTTGTCAATTAAATGTTTTCTGAAAACGAAATACCACTATTACACTATTGAAAGATTAGATTAGCCTATCCGATAAAAAAGCAGTAACACAGAAAACTATTGACCATGAAACGTTCTCGTAATCCTAACCCCTATGTGTAAACAAAAACCCACCCAATGGGCAGGTTTCATCTGTATTATTCAGCTAGATTAAGCTTTACCTTCTGAACCGAATACGTCGATACGTTCTTCAACTGATGCTTGGATAGCTTTTACACCGTCAGCCAAGAATTTACGTGGGTCGAAGAGTTTTTTCTTGTCGTATTCTGCTTCGTTTGCTTCGTAGTCACGAGCAAATTTACGAGTTGCGTTAGCGAATGCGATTTGGCATTCAGTGTTAACGTTAACTTTCGCAACACCAAGTTTGATAGCTGCTTGGATTTGCTCATCAGGAATACCTGAACCACCGTGCAATACGATTGGGAATCCTGGAAGAGCTTCTGTCAATTTTTGCAAGTGGTCAAGGTCAAGACCTTCCCAGTTTGCTGGGTAAGGACCGTGGATGTTACCGATACCAGCTGCCAAGAAGTCGATACCAGTTTCAACCATTGCTTTAGCGTCTTCGATTGGAGCCAATTCACCTTTACCGATGATTCCGTCTTCTTCACCACCGATAGTACCAACTTCAGCTTCTACTGAGATACCTTTAGCGTGTGCTTTTTCAACAACGTCTTTAGCCAATTTAAGGTTTTCTTCAACTGGAAGGTGTGAACCGTCAAACATGATTGAAGTGTAACCAACTTCGATACACTCAAGTGCATCTTCGTAGTGACCGTGGTCAAGGTGGATAGCTACTGGTACAGTGATACCCATTGATTCAACAAGGTTAGCGATCAAGTTGCGAGCAACTTTGTAACCACCCATGTATTTAGCAGCACCCATTGAAGTTTGGATCAAAACTGGAGCTTTTTTAGCTTCTGCTGCGCGCAAGATAGCTTGAGTCCACTCAAGGTTGTTTGTGTTAAATCCACCAACTGCATAACCGTTGTCACGAGCTGCTTGGACAAATTTTTCTGCTGAAACGATTGCCATTTTATCAGGCCTCCTGTATATTTTTATGGGTCATCCCATTTACATTGTTCATTTTATCACTTTTTGACAAAAAAATCTAGTTTTTCCCGCAGTTTCGATTGAATTTCTTCTAGCTTCATCTATGTAAACCCTTTCCATCCCTAGTCTTGGGCGACTTTTGGAAAAGCTATGAAGAAAGTCAAACGATTCTCCTTCATCTCAAAACGATAAGGTAATTTTTCATGTTCTAATAGACTTTTGACCACAAAGAGCCCCATCCCAGACCCCTTGGCCTTGCGACTAGCATTGTTAGAAAAATACTGGGCTAGTTTTTCTTGTTCCTCTGAGCTACAGCTATTCTCGATAAAGAACTCCCCTTCTCTTTCTCCAATACGAACTAAGCCACCTGGAACAGAGTGCTTGATGGCGTTGCTGATGAGATTAGATAGGATCAACTTCATGACAGATGGGTTTAGATAAGCCTGCTGATGGGTTAAACTATTGTCTATCTGGAGGTCTCTTTCCTTGGCGAGCAAGGCATAATCCTTGACTAGAGTTTGCGTCATCTGGTGTAGGTCAATTTCTTCCCTATCATCTCGCAATTCCTGCACAGACGAGAGAGAAAGTATCTGGAGAACGTGGTGATTGAGCTCATCCACAATTCCTAAGGCAACTCCCAGATAGTGGTCTCTATCCTTATAACGACCAACATTTTCTTTCATGTTTTCGATCAAGATTTTCAAACTAGCCAGTGGTGTTTTCAATTCATGAGAAGCCCCTCGTAGGAATTCGACCTTCATCTTTTCCAGCTGGAGAATGGCTTCATTCTTGTCATGCAAGTCCGCAATGACAGTCAAAAGATGCTGGTAGAGACTATTGATTTGTTCCTTGAGATCACCAATCTCATCTCTAGAATCCACGCGCAATCGCACTTGGGCATCCAAATCCATCATCCGTCGGGTCACCCGCTTGATTTCCAATATCGGGGCCACAATGGTCCGAGCATATATGTAGGCTACCAACAGAGAAATCAGAAAGGATGCCAGCAAGGTATACGGGAGAAATTGGAGACTGATTTGCTCTGCTTCCTTTTGCAAATCCATGGACGCTAGAAACTGGAGAGTCATGGTACCACCGTCCTGCGTTTTTACCTCACGCTCCTCAATAAAGAGGGAGGTGGTTTGGCGATCTGTGTCCAGAGGAAGGCTGTCCTTGATTTCTAACTTGTCCTCGGTCATCTCGCCCTTGACGGCCCCCTTGATCTCACTGGTCTGGGAATACAAGTCTAAGACTTGCTCGATACTCTGCCTGTCTTTCCCTTCTAGGGACTGGGCAATGGCTGTCGCTTTCTGACCAATAGTTTCTTGACGGTGGCTCAGATAAGTCGAGGGAAAGAGAAAATAAATGGCTAAATGGAGGCAAATAACCAGAACACTAAAAATCGAGAAGGTATAGATAAATATCTTTGTAAATAAACCTGTTCGTTTCATTTTCGCTCCAATTTATAACCAACATTGCGCACAGTGAGGATGCAGTCCAAGTCTAGCTTTTTCCGCAGTTCCTTGATATAAACATCAATGACACGGTCAAAGGGAACCTCATCTGTCGCTTTCCAGACGGCATCGATTATCTGAGAACGGGTCAAGGCACGTCCTTCATTTTTCACCAGATAGTCCAGAATTTCCAACTCCTTGGCATTGATAGCCACTTCCTCTCCTGCTAGGCTTGCACTGTAGCTCTCAAAATCCACCTTGGCATCCTTATAGGAGAAGATTCGCCCCGTATCATAATAGCGCTTGAAAATCGCGTCCACCCTCACTTTTAAGAGGGAGAGAGAGAAGGGCTTTTCCAGATAGCCATCTGCCAGAGAGGCAAAGGCACTCATCTTGTATTCTTCATCCTGAAAGGCAGTCAACATCAAGACAGGAACCTGACTGGTTTTCCGAATCTCAGCCAGGACTTCCAGACCATTGAGCTTGGGCATCTGAATATCCAGTAAAACTAAGGCTACTTCATAGCTGGAAAATTTTTCTAAAGCTTCCTGACCATCCGCCGCCTCAATGGTTTCATAACCACAATCCGTCAAATAATCACTGACCCCCTCACGGATCATCTCCTCATCTTCTACAATTAAAATTTTCATAGAAAAAACGTTTCACATTCCTTTAAATTTCTTGTAAAGCAACTTGCTTTCATCCTGATAAACAGAGGATTTACCAAGACAAAACAGATAAAAATGCTACCTATATTATACCCCATTTAGGGGAGAATAGGTAGCAAGTTTTTTATTCACTATCGAGCAAAAGCTCTTTTGGTTGTTTTCTAAGGAGATTGCTTGAAGCAAGCGCCATAACGAGAACCACTAGAACCAAGGCAAGGACAAAGACGATGATAAAGTCTGATGTCTGAATGGAAATGTCTAGACTTGACAAGGTCTTGCTAAAACCATCTACTTCTGCACCACCACCAAGGTTAGAGGCTTGAGCCGCCTTGCTAGCCTGTTTGGCAACACCTGAAGTCACATTGGCAAGGACAGTGTTTCCAATTGCACGGGCAGTGTAATTGGCTAGGAAGTAAGCGGAAACAAGAGCAGGGATGGCAATCAAGATGGATTCAGTAATGAATTGTCCCAAGATACTTGCCTGCTTGAGACCAATAGAGAGGAGAATACCCACTTCCTTGCGACGGGCATTGATCCAAAGGCTGAGCAAGAGGGCAAGGAGAAGAACTGAGAAACTCAAGCTACCCCAGAAGAGGAGATTGGCCATCTTGTACATACCAGAGATGGATTGCTCAAGAGCTGGGTAGTTAGATGAGCTCTTAACGAGTGTATAGCTCTTCCAGTTGATACCACTGATGCCATTCAACTCTTTCATAACATCATCCAAGTTCTTGTCCGCTGTTACAAAGAAGGTTGCGTCCCCATAGATAGCCGTTTCTTCTGTATAACCATATAGTTTAGCAGCTGTATGGATGTCTGTGATAGCTGTATTTTCGTATAGTTCTTGTGAGTAGGTTACTGCCGACTTATTGTGACCATCAAAGAGTCCCTTGATTGTCACTTCGACTGTTTCTTTGGCACCTTTTTCATTGTCTGCATCGTAGATATTAGAGTCTAGTTTGACCTTGTCCCCTACTTTCCAGCCGTGTTTGGCTGCCAAGTCCTTGTGCATGAGAATCTTGTCTTTGTCATCGTTTGTTAGGTGCTCACCTTCGACCAGCTTATAAGAACCAGAGACAAACTTGTCTTCTTTAGAGGAGTCATTGACACCTGTAATCATCAAGCTACTTCCAAAATGTTTAGCACGGTCAGGTGTCAGATTTTTCTTGGTTTCTGGCGTTTCGATGAGTTCATATCCAGTCAAATCTCCGATAGCGTTGATACGTTTAACATAAGACTCGATGGCCTTGTTTTCGGTGATTTTTTTAATATCTTCCCCCTTGATATTTCCAGCACCACGTGGCGTTCCTTGATTGACGCGACGATTGATTTGCATGGAGAAGCTGTTGGTGATATTTTTAAAGGTCTCCTGAGAAGCCTTGGCAGTAGCCCCCTTGATCGACAAGCCGACCAAACTCAAGCTCGCCATGAGAAGAATAATCAGGAAGATGACAATCGATTTGAAAAACTTCCTTGTAACATAGGCAAATGCATTGTGTAACATAGGTTCCCTTTCTAGATTTTATTCTATTTCAATGTCTTATAACTTATATAAAATAATTTTTTACTATTTCCCTTAGATTGTGCGGACGGGAGGTAAAATTATCCAGTGGATGATTTTAGAAATCCAAGGAATTTCATCCCTAATTTTTGAGCCATATGTCTCAAAAATTCCGGCCTAGATAATAACTTTGTTATTATCTAGGCTATCACTACTGCGGGAAATAGTTGTTAATGACTCACTTCGTTTATTATTACTTTACACGTATCCGGTTACCAGCTAATACTATTTTAAAGTTTAATAACTAGATTCTATATTTCAGTCAGTTTCTTATCCTTCAACTCAAGTGTAATATCTGACGCTTGTGCCACTTCTTTACTATGCGTAACGACGATGACACATTTACCTGTTTTCTGGGCAAGTGATTTGAGCAGTTCAACAATATCTCCAGCAGTTTTAGGGTCCAGATTTCCTGTTGGCTCATCCGCTAGAATAACTGGAGCTTCTGATACCAAACTACGAGCAATGGCAACACGTTGCTGTTGACCACCTGATAACTGGAGAACATTCCGCTTGATCTGACTTTCATCCAAACCAAGCTCAAGCAGTGTATCCTTGCTTGCCTTTTTGTTGACCAAGCGGATATTTTCCAGTGGAGAAAGATAATCTATCAAGTTATAATTTTGAAAGACCAGGGAAATATGGTGCATGCGATGGTAAGAATAGCCCTTATTACGAATATCCTCTCCTTGAAAAAGGATAGAACCTTCAACAGGACTATCTAGACCAGCAAGTAGGGACAAGAGTGTGGATTTTCCTGCTCCTGACTCACCAATAATACTATAAAATTTCCCGGGTTCAAAATTATAATTGATCTGATATAGGACTGCTTCAGCAGTGTTCTTATAACGGTAGGTAAGATCTTGTAATTGTAATAAAGTCATGATTTCTCCTTCTTATACTCAATGAAAATCAAAGAGCAAACTAGGAAGCTAGCCGCAGGTTGCTCAAAACACTGT
>NZ_JVLI01000091.1:0-14002 GCF_001072315.1 Streptococcus pseudopneumoniae
TATACTCTTCGAAAATCTCTTCAAACCACGTCAGCGTCGCCTTACCGTACTCAAGTACAGCTTATGGCTAGCTTCCTAGTTTGCTCTTTGATTTTCATTTAGTATTAAATCGTGTATCAGTTAATTGTTTACTTGCTTCATAATTCATCGTTTTATTGTATCATATTTTTGTAAACACAAAGGAAAAACTAGTACAGAGAAACCTCAAATCATAGAGGGAAAGGAAGACTACAGTCAATTGAGCACCTCATAGAGCAAATCTTCCAAAGAGACAGGTTCTCGGGAAAACTGCACGACTTCCGTTTCTTCCAGCAATACCCGATAAAGTCTGGGGTTCTGGTATCTAGCAAAATTCCATCATCAAGCACCTTGTAGTCTAACCAAGGAAAATCTTGTCTCAGTACACTTTCTGCACTCCGAACAAAAAGCAAGCGATAGACTTCTTGCTGGTGGACATTGCCAAAAATCTCCTAAAAGGTTCCCTCACGACAAATCCGCCCCTGCTGAATCAAGACAGCCCTACTGCTGACCTTTTCAATCAAACTAGCATCATGACTAGTAATGAAAATACTGTCTTGATGATGACGATCATAGTCTTACAAGAAAGCAATGGGCTGTTTTTACCAGCAAATCCAGCCCATTGGTTGGCTCATCCAGACAGAGAACTTTGGTTTTTTGTACCAAGGATAAGATTAAGATCAGTTTCTGACGATTGCCATGAGAAAGATCCGAAACCAGCGTATCCTTTTAGGGAGTAAAATCCACACAAGTCATCCTCTTCTGCCTTAATATGAGCTAACAAAATCCCGTTCAAACCCAGAAAATACTGGAGATTTCACATGGCTGTCAGATAACTATACAGCCCCTGCCCACTCTCCAAGACAAACTTGACCAGCGAGTGAATTTTCTTGGAGCAATTCGAAATGCCATACAAACGTATCTTGCCCTTATCCTGCAAGAAAATCCTTGCCAAGAATTTGATAAAAGTGGACTGACCAGCACCATTACCACCAAAGATGGAGATGATTTCACATGGACTAGCTTGAAAATCAGGAATGTCTAAAATCAGATTCTTGTGAAAATCTTATGTCATAATGGATTGAAACAAAAAACTGCACAAATCAATTAGGGAATTTAAACCAATTTCTAACAATGTTTTAGGAACCACAGTGTACTATTTTAACATCAATCTACTATAGTCATGTTTCAGAACTCTTTTCACGACAACCAACTCCCCATCCTTGATTTCCCAAATCTGATCAAAGCGTGATAGCATCTCTTCTTGACGGTGAAGTGTAAGGACGACAGCACTTGACAAGCTAAGTACCTTGTCTAATTCCTTTTGAAATTGGCTAGCATCCAAGGAAGAAAAAGGCTCATCCATGATAATCAGCGGACTCTGACGATTTTTCTCACGATTAAGATACATGCGTTGTTGCTGTCCACCTGATAGAGATTGGGGTGGTGTCTTTTCAAACTCCTCATCCCTGAAATTCTCATCTAAAGTCTTGAAAATGGTGACATTATTGTCATAAGAAGAGATAAAAGTATGCTCCTGCTGCAAAATCATACCAAACTTGCCCCAGAGCTGATGAACAGGGAGTTGGTCAAGCAAGATTGCTCCTTGAAAATCTTGGTCAGTCCCGTTTAAAATGTTGATCAGACTGCTCTTACCAGAACCATTTTCACCGATAAGGGCAATCTTATCCCCCTTGCGAATCTCAGCATGGGGAATAGTCAAGCTATATTCTCCCAATTGTTTGGTGATATGCTTAAGT
Source organism: Streptococcus pseudopneumoniae (assembly GCF_001072315.1). Classification (GTDB taxonomy): domain Bacteria; phylum Bacillota; class Bacilli; order Lactobacillales; family Streptococcaceae; genus Streptococcus; species Streptococcus pseudopneumoniae_R. Next base: position 1,779 of record NZ_JVLI01000091.1, read on the forward strand.
GTCAGAGTTCCAAAGGACATCTGCGGTGCTTGGACAGCGGACGGACAGCTGACAATCACTTGAAAACTCTGCACCACGGGCTTGACCGACTCCAGCATTTGCAGGTCGTAAAGAATTTCCTGGATTGGCTCCGAAAAGGCAGTGATATAGCCAAAGCTAGCCACCACCTCAGGAATTCCCAGCTGGTTGGTTGCAAGCGAATAAGCCAGATAGGCAAAGAGGACGATGCTGATAAACTCAAAAGAAAGCCCCGTCAGTAGGATACCCATAATTTTGGTCAAACCATAGCCCAGATACTTATCCTGCAAGGTGTTGAGAGCATTTCGCTGCTGCTTCTGAAAGCCAGGCAGGGTAATTTGGTTGACCAGATGATGCCCCTTGAGCAAATCCTCCAAGGTGCGATAGTAATCCCCCTGCTTTTCCAGATAAACCTGCCGACGTTGGGCGGTCAACTTCCCCACAATCTTGGGAATTTGAATACTAACAGCTGTCGAAACCAGCAAAATCAAGGCAACCAGAGGATTGATGGTGCGACTAATCACCACAGTATAAATGAGAATCCGCAGAATTTGCTTGATGAAACTCATGAGAGGTGGCAGGTAATCCTTCTCCAAGGAATCCAGGTCGTTGGACTGGTAGGAAATGTACTCCGCCACCGTTTTCTGCTTGAAATCATGGTGTCCCAGCTCCAAAAGCGCCTGAAACCAGTCATTTTTAAGATGGGTCGAAAAGAGGATTGCCTGCTTCCAATCCAAACGCATCTGGATATAGTTGCAACCCAGATAGCACAACACCGCTAGGCAGTAGCCATACAAGGCAATTTGATAATGCCCCCGAACCAATTCCTGGGTGAAATAGGGTAGCAAGGCAGTGCAGACATTGGAAACACCACCAAAAAGTAGGTTAAAGAAAAGATACCAGCGAAGTGGTTTAAGATAAGTCTGCATAAACGATACTCCTTGCTAAAGCTGTCTTTTTACATATCGCAGAACAATTTCTACTGTCTCCCGATTCTGATAATGCAATGCCAGGACATTGTGTACAATAATTAGAAATCGCACATGTACTACAATTTTTACTGTTTTTTAAAGTATATTTTGCTATCTTATTGAAAGCCGATCTATTCCATATTTCTCTGATAGGAGTCAGATATATATTTCCAATACTCCTACTGTAAAGAGAACATGGTTGTACTGCTCCTAAACATGTTATATATAGTGATAACTGCACAGAACTACACGTTAAAAAATTTTCATTCTTATGAACAAAAGTAACACCATTTATTTCATCTATTTTTTTCTGTATTGGAATTAGTTGTTTTAGAGTCAACGATTTCACTCTAACCTCATTTCCGATTGTACCTCTCCTTGGAACAATTTGGGTGTCAATCTTATATTTGAAATTATTTTTCTTACAAAAATCATATACTTTATCAATTGAGTTAATATTTTGTAAAAATAGAGGTGTTTTTACTTCTACTCGAATATCAAATTGCTTTAATAATTCTAAATTATGTAGACATCTTTCCAATGAACCTTTTTTATTGGTAATCTGATCGTGAGTCTCCTTATCCATTGAAAATATTGTACAAGAAATATAATCAACATAAAGATTTGACAGAGTAGCAATACGCTGCTCATTCAACATTGACACATTTGAATAGATAATTACATTGAAAAACATTTCCCTAGCAATCTTAATATATTTCATAGCAAAAGGATGTGCAAACACTTCTCCTCCTGTAAAAACAATTTCAAATGTACCTAACTCTCGTAATTGAACTAAGAGATTTCTAAAAGTATCTAAATCAAATCCTTTCTGATTATATTCTGAAATGTAACAATGTTCACATCTCCAATTACAAAACGAAGTTATTTCAATCGTTACTGAGTATAAATTACGATTTTCTCGGTATAATTTTATAACATCTGTTATATCTTTAATAGTTTCAGTCATGCATATCACAACTCCTAAAAAGGTAAGCAAAGAACGATACAAGTTAAAATTATTTAATCATCCTTTGCATTACCTTTAGCAACATCTAATCAAAAGTTGATTAGTTACTACTTGTGTCAACAACAATATGAGAACTTCCACCACTACATAGTGCTGACTTTCTACTACTGATAACAACTGTTGGTGCTTTAACAACCAATTGTGGTTTTTTGAAAACTTTAGTCATGAACCCTCTCTCCTTTCCCATCATGTAGTACTTATATACCTCTCTCCAGAGGAATTAAAAATAACACTTCATATCTCTCTAACTAAAAATTAACAATAAAAACTCGTTATACCAATGCCAGAATAATAGTCTTGATTAACATACCTTGCTCTAGCTACTTGACGCTCAGATTTTAAACATCCCCAAAGAGATTTATCCTCAAGTAATGCTATACCACTACATCTATTGCAATACTTATTAAGTGGGCAACTTGGGCACTTCTCCAATTCGCTAAATTTCTTATTTTGAATCTCGTGTAAAGTAGTAGAATTTAACCAAATATCCTTGATGGAAGTGTTTAATATATTTCCAATAGGCATGTTTAAATTATTACATGCTAAAAAATTTCCATTTGATTCAATAGTACAACTGTATCTTGTTGCATTACAGACATACATACTTGAATTATTTTCGAAACATCTAAAATTTCTAATTGTGTCTATTTTTACTATATTCTCATTTAAGAACTGATCACTCACACGAAATATAGACGGGGTGGCATTACCATCAGTTTTATAAAAGATATTCGTTGTAGCTAAATGCTTAAAATTCATATTTTTACAAAACTCTGACACTTCATCAATACAATTTTGGTTGGTAGTAAGAATAATCTGTTTAACTTCCACTGGTATATCGTATTCTTTTAATAAATTCAAATTAGCTACTGTTTTCTTCAGTGAACCTTTAACTGAAGTTATTTGATCATGGATATTTTCATTCATTGAAAACACCGTACATGATACTTGAGAAATATTCAATTCACCTAACGCCTTAATTATCTCTTCATTCAACAACGAAACATTCGTAAACAATTTAACATCAAAGAACATCTCTCTAGCATCTCTAATAATTTCCAATGTATCTGGTCGTGTAAATATCTCACCACCTGTAAAGAGCAATTCAAACGTCCCCATCTCTCTCAAATCCTGAAACAATTCATAAAGACATTCTCTTGAAATCCCCTTAGTGACATACGAAGGAAGATAACAATGCTTACACCGCCAATTACACCTTGTTGTTAATTCTATAGTAACAGATAGTAATGTTTTGTTTTTTGAAGCTAAAGCGTATATATCATTATCATAGAATTCAGAGTTCATAAATTAGTCCATTCTCTAAGAGTTCTAGTACAAACTCATCTACCAGTGACTTAATTTCAGAAATGTCACAGCCATATATCTCAGAAAGGCTTAGTAAAACTTGATTATAAGTCCTCTGCTTGGAAAAAGAAAGCCAAATATCTTTTGAGGAATCTTCCAGTAAAAACATTTTATTTATCTGTTTATCCAAAATATAAACTACCCCTGTCGTTGGCTCCATTTGCCAGGCCAAGTGTTTCGAATAATAATACCTCATTGATAATTCTGAATCTGCTGTACTAATTGCTGTTAGTTCCGTTTCCATCAATTCATATTTCTCTAAACTAGCCATGACTATCCCTTCTTTGCTTTAAATTATATTTGTAAGCTTACGAGCATAGTTTATCACTTTAAAAATCTAATTCTATTTTGTCCCAAATCTGCACTTTCATTTATCATCTGATAAAGGTGCTAATATTTTAATTAAATGCTCCTCATATCTTTCTGCAAGTTTCTCACATTCTGCTGCGCGCATAAATCCAATTACTTTTCTCATTTTTAGGATTGATTTTGTTGTCTGTTCTTTTTTAAATTCATAAAAAGAGCGTGCATATGTAAAAATCAACCGTTCATAAATTTCGGATTCATCAAAATAAAAATGCGAAATTTGTTTTTCAAAATATTTTGCATCCGTTAGATAATCTCTTTCAATACAAATGATAAAAGCATTTAGAGCCATACTAGCGATTACTCTTCTATAACTAGGTATGTCATGATAAAACTCAGTTCTATGTAACATCTCTTTAGATAATAATAGAAATGTTTCATGATTGAAAATATACATGATATTTCCAAATAATAAAATTTCAAACATTCCCCAATAATCAACACTAAATAAGTAATCGGTTATTCTGTTTATATCCGTATCGCTAAAATATTCTTCGTTAGAAAGTTCTTGTAATTTTATTTTTAAAAAAATAATTTCGATTGTAGAAAAAATAGATAAATCATCATTTTCCATGCGTTTAATCAGTATTTTATGTAATTTAGCTACGTTCCGATTAAGGAAACACTGCTTGACTTCATCTATTAATTGATAAAAACGATCTCTTTTAAAATCATTAGCTACATACATAAACTCCTCGATGGGAACATTTATCTGTTCAAGAGCCAACAAAAATTTTGTTATCGTTAAATCTGTCTCCCCCTTTTCAAACCTAGACAGCTGTGAACGTGATATTCCTTTGTGCTCAATCTCTCTAAGAGTAATTTTTCTTGATTCTCTAAATAATTTATATATTTCTCCAAATTTTTTTAACATCCTATACCTCCATGAGCAAATATGGGACAAATCTCAAATAAAATCTATCCATGTGATAAAATATGACTAGATTATACCATAATAATTAAAGTTTTTATTAATTTATTAAAGGAGGTTTCACATGAATATTCCCAAAAGAAGAGTCATAATGATTTTACTTGAAATCATCATTATCATCGCCTTATAATTACAATTCTGTAATTTAGCCCCTATATAAAAAACAGCTGAACAACCTTGTTCAACTGTTTTTTACTCTCTTTTCCAACTGACAATTTTTAAAATACCAAAGACAAGAAAGGCTAGATTAAAAGTTACATAAAATCCTGTAAAGCTTATCAGACCATTCTGGGATAAATCTTCCATATAAAGGGTCGGTTCAGTAAAGAACAGATAAATTCCATAGCCCTCTACGAAAATAAGAAAACTGACAAAACCAATCAGGAAAAGTCCACTGGCAATAAGAAAGAGTCTCCATAAAAGAATGAGAATTCCTCCTACTGCTAAAAAAATTACTGGGATAAGGAGTAAATCATTCATGACTTTCTCCTTTCTAGTCAATCAATTGACGATAATGGGTGGCAAGAGAGAAATCAAACTCTTCTAATTTTTGAACTTAGTCCAAATACTCCTCTTTTTCATGTTCTTCAAAGTCCACACCTCGATGATTTTGAAGAGTGATTTCCAATTGGCTAGTGAGTTCTCGTTTAGAAAAACTGTAATCGCCTGTCACTTCCTCATAATGTTCCTTTAGCTCCTTGTAGGCTTGGTACAGGTGTTTGAAATCCCTGTACCAAGGCCTCTTCTAATTAATAATAGTTATCTTCCATCATAATCGTTACCTCGTTTCTTTCTATCTTTATTCTACCGCGCTTTTCTTGTCCGCTATTTGTATATATTTTTTAATCTAATTCAAAAGAAAGCTGTTCCTGCTTTTATTTTCCTTTTTCGTGGAATTGTCTTAAGGCTTAATCAATAATATTTAAATCTGTTTCTGTTTCAATCAATGGCGCGAGTACATCGTATTCAGCCTTTTTAGTTTGATAACCCGCTTCCTTGTAAAAGCTCTTGTCCACTTCAAGCTGGGTAACCGCTAGGTCGTCCTTGATATGGTCAATCGTGTTCTGAATCCGCTGTATCGTTCCCAAAAGCCGAGTTCAAACCCAAACTAACACTGTATTGGTTTTGACCAACAATCTTTATAATCACCTGTTCTGGCATGGGCTGATTTAGCCCTAAGGTTAGCCATTTCTCCAATATTATTTTTACATAACTATTAAAAATCCTCACGCCCCACCAAGTGGTGCTGAAAGGCATAGACAGCCGCCTGGGTGCGGTCGCTGACTTCAAGTTTTGCAAGGATATTGGACACATGGGTCTTGACCGTCTTGAGAGAGATAAAAAGTTCGTCTGCGATACGCTGATTTTCGTAGCCCTTGGCGATGAGTTGTAGTACATCTCGCTCACGCGCAGTCAAGTCCTCATGTAGTTCTATGTGATTGCGGTGGTATTCGACCTTCTTGCTGACCTCTTGCTCAATGGCCAACTCGCCAGCAGCCACCTTACGGACAGCATGGAGTAGTTCATCTGCACTAGAAGTTTTGAGCATATAGCCACGAGCACCTGCATCTAAGACGGGCATGATTTTTTCATTGTCCAAATAAGAGCTCACAATCAAAATCTTGGCTTCAGGCCATTCTTTGAGAATGGCCAAGGTCGCGTCAATCCCATTCATCTCAGGCATGACGATATCCATGACAATGACATCTGGACGCAATTTCAAGGCCAAGTCAATACCTTGAGACCCGTTTGCCGCCTCGCCCACAACTTCTACATCATCTTGGAGGTCAAAGTAGCTTTTCAAGCCCAATCGGACCATTTCATGGTCATCTACTAGTAAAATTTTCATCTTTACTCCTTTATCATTCCTTATCGAGGAGGGGAATACGGATATCAACTGCCAGCCCTTGCTTGGGAGCTGTCAATAACTGAACCGTCCCTGCCATATCTTCAACCCGCTCCTTGATATTGCGTAGTCCATAACTCAAGTCATCTAAACTCCCTAACTGAAAACCAATTCCATTGTCCACCACCTTCAGCTGCAATTCAAAATCTTTCTGATAGAGGTAAACATCCAAACAAGATGCCTGGGCATGGCGGAGGGTATTGCTAATCAACTCCTGCAAGATACGGAAGATATGCTCCTCGATTTTCTTAGGCAATTTCGTCACATTTTGCTTAAGACTAACTCTGAGATCACTCTTGTCCTCAAGCTCTTTTAAGAGGATTTGAATCCCTTCAACCAGACTCTTCTGCTCTAGTTCAACAGGCCGCAAATGCAAGAGCAAGACCCGCAAATCCTTCTGGGCTGTTTCCAAAATAGCTGTGACACTCTGCAACTGGGTCTGCATCTTTTCTCTATCCAATTTCAAAGCCTGCTGACTGATACCCGATAAAATCATGTGGGCCGCAAACAACTCCTGACTGACTGTATCGTGCAAATCCCGAGCAATCCGCTTCCGTTCTTTCTCGATGATTTCCTCTTCCTGAGCAAGACTCTGATTTTCTGCTTTTTGAAGAGCTTCTGTCAAAAGATTAAGTTTACCTGACAAGGACTTGAAACTGGCATCCAAATCTGGATCTGCAAGCTGAACCACTTCTTGCCCTGCCAATAAACGCTTGAGATTAGCCTGCATCTTTCTTAGAGAAAGCTCTTCAATACCTCGCCAAAATAGGGCTAAGAGACAGGTCATGGACATGCTGAAGACCAATAACAAAAAGACAAATTTTTCTGTTTTTTCGACATCCTGCAAGAAAATAGACCAGTCAAAATCAAGAATTTCCAATAAGCTGTGGGAGAAAAATAAGACAAACAGAAAGGAGGTGAGAGCAATAATGACATAGGCTTGTTTTTTCATCCTCTAACCACCTCCACATCACCAATCATAGTGGTCAAGAAAATCTTGACACTCTTGTTACTCTTGAGATAGTCTTTTGTTTCTTGATGATAGTGTTCATTGCGGAGGGCTCGCTTGGGCTGGTTGAAAAAAGTCAAATCCCCATAGAGACAGTTAACGCTGAGACTGACTTCCACATCTACAGGTACGATGATTTTGGTCGTTCCTACCATCTTTCTGAGGATAATGACATTGTCATGATTGGTTAAGATGACCCTCTCCAGATGAATAGTGTCCTTACCCATGAGACGAAAGAGATTGATATCATCAAACTTGCAAGTCTGGTAGCTTGAAAAATGATGGAGATTTCCAAACCAACGATTTTTCTCCTTCTTAACCGTTACCACCTCTTCAAAAATCAAATTGGTCTGCTCTTTTTCCTGGTTCATCATCGGATAAAGAAGAAAGAGGCTATAGATGACCGCAACAAAAATAGCTAGAATCACAAAAGGATTGAGCATGACGATGAAAAAGAAGAGAATGGTTGCCACCACTAAAAGAAGATTATTTCCCTCCTTACCAGTGTAATAGCGAATCAAAATCAAAAAGAGGAATAGAATCAGCAGAAAACGTGAAAAATGCTCTGAAACCATCAAAATCAGAGCTCCTGTCAAAAGACAGGCTTCGATAAATAAAAAGATTTTAAATTTTCTCATAGGTTCATCCTCTCCCTTCTATTTTATCACAATTCAAAAAAGTCACCTCAGTCTAAAGATGGAAAAAAGGCGGTGGTTACGCCTTTTTCATCTAATCATTTGCTTCTTTTAATTTTCCATAAAGAAGATAGTCTACTTTTTGCAGATCTGCTATGGTGGCACAATTAAGGGCACACATAATCAAGCGTAGATCTGCTTTCCAGCCTTGGACAATGCCAATCACTTCTTCAACTGAATAGGTTTCAACCAATTCCAGAACTGTTCGAGACAGGCCTACAGCCTTGGCACCAAAGACCAAGCACTTAATCATATCCAGCGGATTCCGAACGCCACCACTGACCAAGAGTTCGACCTTGTCTTTCCAGTCTTGGGCATTGAGAAGGGCCTGCATGGTGGACTGGCCCCATTGATTGAGGTAATCACGTTGTCCACTGCGACGATTTTCAATATAGGCAAAGCTGGTGCCACCACGACCTGACAGGTCAAAGGTTCGAACACCCAGATCATAGGCTCTTTCGATGGTCTTGGCATCCATTCCAAAGCCAACTTCCTTTAGGACAATCGGAACGGAGATTTGCTTGCTATAGTCTGCTAGATGCGATTGCCAGTTTCTGAACGTTCTTTCTCCCTCGGGCATGAGCAATTCCTGCATAACATTAACATGCACTTGCAAGATAAGAGGATTCATTTCTTCTACAGTCTGAAGGCCTAACTCAACAGGCTTGTCCAATCCAATATTGGTTCCAAGAAGGAGATTTGGATGATTAGACTTGACAGAAAAAGAGTCATCTGTTGAATCTTTGAGGGCTGCGCTATAAGATCCCGTCACAAACAAAATCCCACAGGCGTCCGCCACCTGAGCCAACTTTTGATTGATTTCTCTTCCCTTATCGCTTCCACCCGTCATGGCATTGATATAAAAAGGAAAATCCCACTTTCGACCAGCAAATTCTGTCGACAGATCGATTTCATCCAGATCGTAAAAAGGCAGGGAAGAATGAATCAACTCCACCTCATCAAAGCTATTATAGGAACTTTTCTGCTCAAGGGCATAGCGGATGTGCTCATCCTTACGATTTGTCGTCATATCCTATCCTTTCTTGGTATAAGAGCTCAATCCCCAGATCGGCCCAACGGTTTTTTAGGGTTTCAGTTGAGTGCGCATCAAAACTCAAGGCAATACCACAGTCACCACCACCAGCACCGCTACTCTTGGCAACAGCTTGTAAATCTTGACTGGATTCTTTCAACTGTCTAAGCGAAAGCGTGTAAATATCTGTGCTCAAGCCTTCTAAAAGCTGACTGGCTGTTTCCACCTGCTCGATAATTTTTTCTGATTCCCCATGCTCCAAGGCTTCTACCAAAGTAGCCACCGTTTCTTTTGAGGAACTTAAAAAATTCTGATTGATATTTTGCTTGATTTGCTGGACCATGTTACTAGATACAGCTACTTGCTTGGTCCATCCCACTAGAAAATCACATTCTAAAGTTGGTTTCACCTGCGAAATTGAAAAGCCCCAATCACGCTCTAAAACAGTCGCCAAGTTTTCTTCTTTTAGCCAAGCAGCTACCTGCTGGCGATCAAAAGACTGGTAGAGAATCAAATCTTCTGCCACAATACAGGCGAGGTCTCCCATGGAACCATTGTCTCCGCGCTTGAGCAAGACAGCGCTAGCCAGCTTGAATAAGAGCTCCTGATCAACCGAAAGATTATATAGAGCTAGCAGAGCCTTGATGACCAAGACAACGACGCTACCGCTAGAACCGAGACCAAACTTTTTCCCTTCTCGTTCCATTTTTCCACGAATTTCTAGAGAAAAAGGTCGCAAGGTCTGCCCACGATAAACGAGGAAATCTTCCACTAAAGCAATCGTTTCTTGAATCAAGCTATAATCAGGATTTGGCGTCAAATCAACTGTAAAATCAAACATATCTGAATAGATACGGTAGCTGTCAGAAAAAGCAATCTCAGCCCTCATATAGATAGGAATATCCTTTATCAAGGCCAACTGTCCTGGCTCTAAAATAGCATATTCACCTGCCCAATAGAGTTTCCCGCAAGTTTTAACAGCAATCATCTTGGCTCAAATCCTTTGTTTTTGACACAATCAAGCGATAACGTTGACCAAAGATTTCTGACAAATGCTCCAAGTCTTTCTCCTGACAGAGGACCTTAACATTGGGACCAGCATCCATGGTAAAGTAGCAGGATTCTCCTTGCTCACGGAGCTGGCGAACAAAGTCCATGGCTTCATAAGAAGCATCCGTCAGATAAGAAAAGGCTGGTGATGCTGTTTTGGTCGTAGCGTGCATAGCCAGACCATTTTTCTCCGTTAATTCCCCAACCTTAGCAAAGTCATTTTCCTTGAGATAAACCAGCATCTCCTGATAGTCTTTCTCAGACTGACTCACCCAGTCATCAAAAGTCGTCGAAGTTTCCACACAGAGTTTCATCCCATCACGACTAGAGATTGGTTTTTTCTTGTCTTCTAGCACCAACATCATCATAGCTAGTTTCAAGTCTGTCTCTACAGGATAAATTTCCCCACTATCCTTATCCCAGGCACCGAGTGGTCCATAAAAACTCCTAGAGGAAGATCCTGAGGCAAACTTAGCCTCCTGTGCCAACTGACTTCTATCCAATCCAAGCTTGAAATAAGCATTACAAGCCTTGACCAGGGCGGATAAACCACTAGAACTTGAGGACAGACCCGCTGCGGTAGGCATATTGTTCTGAGTATCGATACGAACAAATCCTTCACCAGCTGGACGATAGCGGTCAATAATCTTGCTCATCTTAGCATGCTCTGCCTCATTTTGTAACTGACCATTGATATAAAAGGTATCAGCCGTCGCATCCGTCGGTAGAGATGACAAAGTCGTCTCCGTGTACATATTTTCTAAAGTCAGAGAGATACTGCTAGTAGCAGGCACCATCTCTTTTTCTTTTTTCTTTCCCCAATATTTGATAATGGCAATATTTGCGTAGGAACGTACTGTTACAGGCTCTCGATCCATGTCTGAACAGCTCCTTTCTCTTCTAATCTTTCTGCTAGTTCTTGTGCGTGTGTTAAATTGTCTGCCAAGGCTATGATACAGCCACCTAGCCCACCACCGCTCATCTTGGAACCCAGAGCACCATGGCTAAGAGCCGTTTCAACCAAAGAGTCTGCCTCAGGGCTACTGACACCAATTTCTTTTAAGTGGAAATGCGCTTGACTGAGGATTTGTCCCAATCCTTCAGCATCTTTTTGTGAAATCGCATCTTCTGCTTGCTGGGTTAATTCTCCCAAGGCATGCAAAAACGGTAGGGCATCCTTGCCCTTGTTTTGAACCACTTGAATAGCTTCACGAGTATGACCATAAACGCCCGTATCAGCAATGACCAAATAGGCGGATAGAGCCATCTCAAGCTCTGTAAATCCTACGTTCTTGATAAAGCGAATAGGCTGGTCACTGAGACAGGTCTTAGCATCCAAACCACTAGGATTCATATGGGCAATCATCTCCGCCCGATTGACCAAGATTTCTAGTACATCATGAGGCAGGTCTACCTGATAGTAGTCAAATACCGCACGAATGGCCGCTATACTGATAGCAGCTGACGAACCCATTCCCCGTTTCTCAGGGATAGCCGAGTCTATCTCACAACGAATGCAGGCTTCTTTGATATCCAAATACTCAAGCGAAGCATAAACCGCCATGGACAAGGTATCCTCCTCATAGAGGCGCCAAGGACTTTCAGCAGGAACCACCTTACAAGTCACCTCCACCTCCAAAAGAGGTAGGGAAATAGCAGGATAACCATAAACGACCGCATGCTCCCCTATTAAAATAATCTTACTATGCGCCTGACCGACACCAAGTTTTTTTGTCATATTTTCCTTTTACTAGACGAATAAGCCGTCCCATACTCAATGAAAATCAAAAAGCAAACTAGGAAGCTAGCCGCAGGCTGTACTTGAGTACGGTAAGGCGACGCTGACGTGGTTT
>NZ_JVLI01000092.1:0-379 GCF_001072315.1 Streptococcus pseudopneumoniae
GATCGAAAGCTAGAAAAAGTTCGTAAGAATTACCGAACGGTTCAACAAGATAGCGCAAAACAATTTACGAAGCTACAATCTCAGACCCACTCTAAACGTCAGTTGGTAAAGAAGAGTCGGAGCCAATTTCGAGCTTCTAAGAACAAGGTCAAGAAGATACAAAAAGAGTATAAGAGAATACAAAAAGAGTACAAGAATATCCAGAAACAAGGAAAAAACCTTGAAAAAGAAGGAAAGGCACTTCGTCCAGAGGAAATTAAAAAGCAGGCTTTCCTTAAGCAGGAATTAGATAAGAACAATAAAAAGCAAGCCTTCCTTAAGCAGGAATTAGATAAGGCGAAACTGGAGAAAAAAACTTCTAAAAGAACTTTTAAAGTCG
>NZ_JVLI01000093.1:0-12318 GCF_001072315.1 Streptococcus pseudopneumoniae
TAAGCTAAACTTCTTTTTCTGTCATGAGTTAGCAGGCTCTGCCTGCTTGGAGTTTTTTGTCTCGCACCTAACGGAGCGAGACGGACTGAAAGTCACATAATTAAAAAAGTTGGAGCTCAGTACTCCAACGATTACTATTAAAATGTTTGGCGTTTTGCTTTACGCTCGGCACGACCGCGAGCACGATTTTCGGCACGCTTGGTCTTGCGGCGCTTTTCATCAACTGCCCATTGAATTTTTTTCTTATAACCCGGTTTGACTTTTTTCTTTTTCTTTTTAACCAAACCAATCATTTCGATATCTAGCTTATCTTGTTTTTTCTCACGGTTGGCACGACGATCACGGTCATAGGTATCTTGGAATTCTCCATCTTTTACCATCTTCGGAGTAAACTTGATTCCTAATTTCTCCAACTCACGGATATCTGAGTCATCACTTGGCTGATAAAGGGTAATAGCTGTACCTGGTAGGCCATTGCGTCCGGTACGACCAACACGGTGCACGAAGAAGGATAAGTCTTGCGGAATGGCATCATTGATGACATGGCTGACACCTTCAATGTCAATCCCACGCGCTGCCAAATCTGTTGCGACAATGTACTCAAAATCCAGATTTTTCACCTGATTCATGATACGCTTGCGCTCACGAGGAGCAATATCTCCATGAATCTTCGCTACCTTCAATCCTTGAGCAGTCAGATATGAATGTAATTCATCAGCACGCGTTTTAGTGTTAACAAAAATCATTGCCAAATACGGTTGCATCAACTGAGTCAACTGGTAAATTTGAGCATTCTTGTCACGTCCCTTAGTAGAAATCAACCAATTATCAATGGTATCAGAAATGACCGTTTTGGTCTTGATTTTCTCCATAACAGGATTTGACAAGTATTTTTTCAAGAATGGTTGCAACTTTTGTGAGATAGTCGCTGAGAAGACCATGAATTGCAAGTCTTTTGGAAGGCTGCCAGCAATCTTATCAACAGTTTCTAAGAATCCCATATCCAAGGTCATATCTGCTTCATCGACCACAAAAGTCTTGGCCTTGTGAATAGCTAGGTCACCAGACTTAACCAAGTCGTAGATACGGCCTGGCGTACCGATAACAATATGGGGCTGGTTACTGGCCAATTTTTCAATCTGGCGAATCTTATCCGTCCCTCCCACATAATTAACCACACGAACTTCTACTTCTGAGTGAGTTGCAATCTGACGAGCTGCTTGGTAAATCTGAGTGGCTAATTCACGGCTCGGTGCAGTAATGACTGCTTGAACACTATCACTGGTTTCATCTAATTGCTGGAAAATCGGCAACAAGAAAGTATGAGTCTTACCCGAACCTGTTTTTGATTCACCGACTAGGTCACGACCTGCCAAAACAATAGGAATCAACTTATCTTGTACCTCTGTTGGAGTTGTAAATTTCAACTCCTGCAAGGCTTCTCTAATATAGTTTTTAAATTGAAATTTCGTAAATGACATACTATCCTCGATTCTATCTATCCTATCAATTATACCACAATTTATTCCATTTCAGTAGTCTCACTTATTTAGGCTATCTCCAGTAGCTTCTCTAGTCAGAAAAAGGCTGGAACTTCGTGATTCCAACCTCTTTTCAGTTATTATTTCCAGTTTAAAATAGCACTCAAGCCATAGTGATCACTGACTTGCGGACTCTGGTTACCATCAAATACGACATGTAAATTTTCCACCGCTAACTCTTTGGTAGTAAAGACATAATCGATTCGAAGGGGTTCAGTGTTCCCTTTCCATCCATCTATTTCTGGTGGAACAGTATAGCTACCACTTTTCTCTTGAGCAACTTCAAAAGCGTCTTGTAAGCCTAATGGACTAGCTAAAATAGCTTGGTAGCCTTCCCGACCAGCTGGGTTGTTAAAATCTCCAGCGAGTAAAAGTGGCTTGTTCAATTCTTTCAAGACATCCTCAAATCGTGCCCATTCTTCTTGGAAACCTTTATCCCACCAAGAAAGGTGGACACTTGCAACTGCAAGCTCCTTACCATCAACTACAGTTTCAGCCAAGGCAACACGGCGAGTATGATAGTCTGTTGGATCATCCACATCTGAAACCAAAATTTCTCTGGCTTCAATAGGTGTTTTAGACAAGATAGCCACACCTTCGTGGTAGCGATCATAACCGATATGGTTATAGGCCCAAGTCCAGTAGTAATTTTTCTCTTGCTCAGATAACTTTTCAACCAAGAGTCTAACATAGTGATCTTGGTGAATAGGCTCAGATGCTGGCAAAGCTTGATAAAGGTCATTGACCTCCACCTCTGGAGATGTGATCTCCTGATTGATTTCTTGGAAACAAATCAAATCATAGTCCTTTTCAAGAATATCCTCAAGCAAAATCTGGAATTTTTCCTCAGCTTCTTTTTCCATCCAACTGTGAGTATTGAGTGTTAAAAATTTCATTCTTTTCTCCCAAAATAAGAGGTTGGAATACAGCTTCCAACCTCAAGTATATTACAATTCTACTTTAGCAACTGCTGTTTTAGCTGCAAGAGAACCTGTTTTTTCTAATTTAACTGATTTAATTGCATCACCATTTGTGAAGACAACTACTGTTGAAGTTTCACGTCCTGCTGCACGGATAGCATCCAAGTCAGCTGTGACAAGGAGATCTCCTGCTGCAACTTTTTGTCCTTCAGCAACATGAACTGTAAATGGTTTACCTTCAAGACTTACTGTGTCCAAACCAATGTGAACCAATACTTCAAGACCTGCTTCAGTCACAATACCAAGAGCATGTTTTGTTGGGAAGATGCTTGATACAGTACCTGAAACTGGAGATACAATGTTTCCATTTGCAGGTTCTACTGCAAATCCATCACCCATCATTTTTTGAGCAAATACTGGATCTTTTACTTGTTCCAAAGCAACAACTTGACCGTCTGCGACTGAGTAAACTTCCTCAGTAAGACCTTTGAAGTGAACAGTGTTTTGTTGTGCTTCAGTCATTTGGCTTGGAAGAGTTTCAGGAATGATTTCACCTGAATCAAGGATATCTTGGATATCAGATTTCAATACGTCAGCTTTTGGTCCGTAGATAGCTTGAACCCCTTGTCCTTTCATGACAAGCCCCATAGCTCCTTCTGCTTTCCATTGCTCTGCATTTCCTACTTTATCTGCATCTTTAACAGTTACACGAAGACGAGTCATACATGCGTCAACATCAACGATGTTTGCACGTCCACCAAGAAGGTTGATAATGTTTACAGCTTGAGAGCCTGCTGCAACTTTCACTTCGCTGCTAGATTCTTCTGAACCTTCAGCAGTTTCGTAGTTTCCGTTACGCCCTGGAGTTGCGTAGTTGAATTTTTGAATCATGAAGTTTGCAATAAAGTACATGATTACGGCAAAGAGAACAGTTACCCAAATGAAGTTAATGATATCCATACCGATACCAGCACTGATTGCAATAGGTGTACGAGTCAAGAACTCGATTGAACCGAATGAGTGCATACGTAGGTTTACGACGTCAGCCATAGCGAAGGCAGCACCTTGAACAAGTGAGTAAACAAGATACATAGGTGTTGCGACGAACATGAACATGTATTCGATTGGTTCAGTAACCCCTGTCAAGAATGTTGCAAGAGCTGTCGCAATCATCATACCTTTGTATTTGTGTTTCTTGTCAGCATCAACATTACGGTAGATAGCCACAACCACACCCATCAAGATACCGAATGAACCGATCATTTGTCCAACTTTGAAACGAGCTGGATGTACTGTATCTAACAAGTGTTGGTATTGACTAGCATCAGTACCTTTAAGGTTTACAAGGTCTGTTACCCATGCAAGCCAAAGTGGATCTTGACCAAATACTTGGCTACCTTTAGCTGCACCAGTTAAGACCTCATAAGTACCACCAAGAGCTGTGTAGTTCATTGGGATAGTCAACATGTGGTGAAGACCAAATGGCAAGAGCAAACGTTCCAATGTACCATACAAGAATGGTGCAAGGATTGGAGCAGTTTCTTGTGAGTTGGCAATCCAGATACCAAAGCTATTGATACCTGTTTGAACTACTGGCCAGAAAGCAGCAAGTACAATTGCAGCAATTATTGAACGAAGAATAACTACAAACGGTACAAAACGTTTTCCGTTAAAGAATGAAAGTGCATCAGGAAGCTTACGGAAGTTATAGTATTTATTGTAAGCAGTTGCTCCAATAAAACCAGAAATAATCCCTACGAACACACCCATGTTCAAGGCTGGAGCTTCCATAACACTAATGAAGTAATCAGCAACTTTGATTTGCCCACCCAATAGTGTTGAAACCATAGCATCTGGATTTTTCAACATATCGCCTGATACACCAAAGATTGTACCAGTGATACGGTTAATCAAGATGAAGGCAAGACCAGCGGCGAAAGCACCACCAGCACGTTCTTTAGCCCAGCTTCCTCCAATAGCGAGGGCGAACAAGATATGAAGGTTAACGATAACTCCCCAACCGATTTGCTCTAGTACACCACCAGTAATAACGAGTGGTGCAAAGGTTGGGTTAATCATCACGATAGACTTACCGATTGAAATCATCAAACCAGCAGCCGGCATAACCGCGATAACCACCATCAAAGCCTTACCGAATTTTTGCCAAAATTCGAAAGACAAGACATTTTTGAATGTATCTTTCATCATTCAAATCTCCTTTATTTTTATTTAGGCAAACGTTTTACGAAAACGTTTGCACCTTTTATGATTTAATTATACCACTTTAATTTTTTTTGTAAAGGCTTTTACAAAAAAAATTACACT
Organism: Streptococcus pseudopneumoniae; assembly: GCF_001072315.1. Classification (GTDB taxonomy): domain Bacteria; phylum Bacillota; class Bacilli; order Lactobacillales; family Streptococcaceae; genus Streptococcus; species Streptococcus pseudopneumoniae_R. Next base: position 4,787 of record NZ_JVLI01000093.1, read on the forward strand.
TTTTTCTAAAATTTTTGTAGCAAAAAAGGAGATCATTTAATCTCCTCATAAAAGTAGCTATTTATCTAAATCTTCAAGAATCGGCGCATGGAAATTCCTGATCCCAGTGAACCAATGAAAATTCCAATCACAAATAATAGGGCAATCATCAGAGGAGTAAATACCTCTGGCGCAATCATAGAAAGATTTTGACCTACCAATGACTTATTGACAGATTGGTAAACCATTCGATAAACAATAAAGACCAACACTGATGGTGCAGTTGCTCCAAGCAAACCAATGAAGGCACCTTCAAGTAAGAACGGTCCACGGATATAACTGTTCTTAGCACCAACCAAGCGCATGATTTGAATTTCACGACTGCGGGAAATAATGGTGATACGAATGGTATTTGAAATCAAGAAAACTGCAATGAAAATCAAAAGTCCTGCAATAACTAATCCCCAAACACGGATAAATGATGCTAGTTGGAATAGGCGTTCTGTATTGGCACCACCATCCTGAACCTCAGACACACCTTCAATTTTTTTAGCATCTTCAGCCACAGTTTTTACATCACTTGGCGCTTTGGTATCAACGATATAGGCATCATAGAGGGGGTTAGCATCTCCTTCGAAAATTTTCCAGTTGTCCCCCATTGTCTCAGTTAATTTTTCATATTGTTCTTCTTTACTTGAAAAAGTAACACTCTTAACAGTAGACATCCCCTTCAAAGCATTGTATACCTTGTGGTAGTCATTATTTGTAACAGTTTGACCTTCTTTTTCAATAGTCTCGCTATTATCAGCTACATCCTTACGAATATAAACCATCACTCGAACATTATTTTCAATATCTGTAGCTAGTTTCGCTGTATTGAAAATAACAGAAGCAAATATGGCAACCAAGGTCAAAGTAATCATGACTGAGCTGACAGCTGCCACTGTCATCCAACCATTTCGTTTCAAACTTTTTAGTGATTCAAATAAATGGCGAAAAAATCTACTAATCATCGTATCCATACTCTCCTTTTGATTCGTCACGAACAACACGGCCATTTTCAATGGCAATGACACGGTGGCGCAAGGTATTTACAATCTGGCTATTATGAGTCGCCATCAAAATAGTTGTCCCTTGTAGGTTAATCCGTTCCAAGAGATTCATAATTTCCCATGAATTATCCGGGTCCAAGTTTCCTGTTGGTTCATCGGCTATCAATACTTTGGGATTATTTACAATGGCACGTGCAATCGCAATCCGCTGTTGCTCTCCACCTGAGAGCTCATTTGGGAAAGAACGAACCTTGTGCTTCAACCCAACCAAGTCTAAAACTTCCATCACACGTTTTTTGATATTACGGCGATTTTCCCCGATTACTTCCATAGCGTAAGCAATATTTTCATAGACAGTTTTCTTTGGCAAGAGTTTATAATCTTGGAAGACAACCCCAACACTACGACGTAGAAGCGGGACGTCTTTCTTTTTGATCTTAACCAGATTAAAACCAGCAACTGATAGGCTTCCTTTATCGATTTTTACTTCACGATATAGAGAACGAATGAAGGTTGACTTCCCTGCTCCTGAAGGTCCTACAATGTAAGCAAATTCTCCCGGTTGAACGCTGACCGAAACACCGCGTAGGGCAGTCGTTCCGTTGTCGTATTTTTTGACGACATCTCTCATTTCAATGATTGACATGTGACTTCCTTTCTATATTAGCTAATTCGCCACTTGAGATAGGCATCGATAAAACCATCTAGGTCCCCATCCATAACCTTATCTACCTGAGCAACCTCAAAGCTAGTTCGGTGATCTTTTACCATAGTATAAGGTGTGAAGACATAAGAACGGATTTGGCTTCCCCATGTGATCTCCTTTTTCTCACCCTTGAGAGAATCTACCTCCGCAGCCTTCTTCTCTTGCTCCATTTGATAGAGCTTAGCCTGCAACATCTTCATGGCACGATCTCTATTTCCATACTGGGTCCGATCCACTGTTGATTGGACAACAATTCCAGTTGGAATGTGGGTTAAACGTACACCTGTTGAAACCTTGTTGACGTTTTGTCCACCGGCACCACCTGAACGGAAGGTATCCATCTTGATGTCATCTTCACGGATTTCCACTTCAATAGTATCATCCAATTCTGGCATCACTTCTACAGATGTGAAAGATGTATGGCGACGTTTGGCAGAGTCAAATGGTGAAATACGGACCAAACGATGAACACCCATTTCTGACTTGAGAAGACCATAGGCATTAGGCCCTTCAAATGATAAAGTTACTGACTTGATACCAGCTTCATCTCCTGCTTGGTAATCCAATACTTCCACTTTAAAGCCTTTAGCATTACCATAACGAGTATACATACGAAGCAACATATCGCCCCAGTCCTGCGCCTCAGTACCACCAGAACCTGGATGGATTTCCAAGATGGCATTGTTGTGGTCATAAGGTTCTGACAAGAGTAGAGTCATCTCATAGCTGGTCATCATCTTATCAAGTTCGGCTAACTGCGCTACCAGTTCTTCTTGAACCGACTCGTCTTCTGCTAAAAAGTCCAATAAAATTTCAACTTCATCCTGCAACTCTTCCATCTTATGGAAGGTATTATAGGTGTTTTTTAATTCATTTAATTCTTGCGACGTTTTTTGGGCCGCGATATTATCGTTCCAAAAATCAGGTTCTGTCATCTTGTTTTCCAAGATGGCAATCTCTTCCTCTAGACCTTCTAGGTCAAAGAGACCCCCTGAAAGAAGCTAATTTTTCACGATTTGCGTCAATTTTCTGACGAATTACTGAAATGTCCATAAATACTCCTTTTTTACATCATTTCATTATAGCATATTTTATCATTTCTTTCCATCTTTTGCTCTAATCCCTTATTACACGTAAAAAGAAGCCTTTCGGCTTCCCTCCTTACAAGACTTTTGCTGAAGTACGAGTAATTTCTTCTACTTGAATATTCTCTGATTCAAATTTTTCTTTCAAAGCTGGTAAATCGATGGATCCATCGATTTGAACTTCGATAATCACCTTACCATCTTTACGCGGAATATTTACGGTATGCGAGATATTCAAATTTTCTTCTGCAATCAAAGAAATAATCTTTCCGAGGACACCGACTTCATCTTCTGTAACAAAGCGCACACGAATTCCTTCTTCACCATAACCAGCAATTTCAAGAAAGGCTTGGAAAACGTCACGGTCCGTAATAACTCCATAGACTTGATGGTTATCAACGACAGGAAGAATACCAATCTTGTTTTTCAACATCAGATAAGTTGCATCCTCTAGACTAGCATAGCCTGAAACAGTGACAACATCGCGAATCATGACATCTTTTACTTTTGTCTTATTTAGAAGATAATTCATCTCATAGATAGAAAGACTGGTTGCTTTTGATGGACTTGCTTGCGCAATGGTTCCCTCAGTTACCAAACCAACCAATTGATCATTTTCGATAACAGGCAAGCGGTGCAATCCTTGCTCTCTCATTAAATCTGCTGCATGAGATACTGTTGTATCTGGACTAATATAAACTACCTTGCGGGTCATAAAATCTTTAACTGCCATGAGACTTCTCCTTTTCTATTCTTATCCCTATTATACAATCTTTTTGTAAATCTATCAAACGCTTACATTTCTTTTTCAAAATTCAGAAAAGTATGAATAAGCTAGCAAAAAGAGCTCTGAAATCGAGCTCTGTGAATGAAGGTAGAATACCTTTCATTCGATTTTTTCAATTATTAGAAATTAAGCTTTCAATGTAGTTGCAGATTTGTTTGCAATCTAAATATGCCAACTAAAATAATCCACTGGATAAGATAATTGTTTCGCAATCTCTATTCACCGACTAAAAAGGTCCCCCGGACTATATTGATGATTGCTACGCAATCTTCATCCGCAACCTAAACTAGTCTCCCAGACTATGCGAAGATTGCTTACACAATCTTTATCTGCCGACTAAAACAATCCACTGGATAAGATAATTGCTTCGCAATCTTCATCCACCGACTAAAAAGGTCCCCCGGACTATATTGATGATTACTTCGTAATCTCCATCTGCCGACTAAAACAATCCACTGGATTGTTTTAGCCACCCAGATATGCTTTTCTGACTTCTTCTGATGAAGCGAGTTCTTTTCCTGTTCCTGATAGGACGATTTTCCCTGTTTCCAACACATAGCCTCGGTCAGAGATTGCGAGTGCCTTATTGGCATTTTGTTCAATCAAGAGGACGGTTGTTCCTTGCTTCTGAATATCTTGAATGATATCAAAGATCTCTTGAATAAAGATTGGGGCAAGTCCCATTGATGGTTCATCTAAAAGAAGAAGTTTTGGTGTTGACATAAGAGCGCGTCCCATGGCAAGCATTTGTTGTTCTCCCCCTGAAAGAGTAGCTGCATCTTGGTTCTTCCGTTCTTCAAGACGAGGGAAGCGTGAGAAAACCTTCTTCAAGTTAGCTTGATTTTCTTCACGATTTTTCTTTAAGAAAGCTCCCATTTCAAGATTTTCCATAACAGTCAAGCCAGGGAAGACGTGGCGTCCTTCTGGTACTTGTGAAAGACCACCTGCCACGATTTTCTGAGCTGGCATTTTTTGTATTTCTTGACCTAAAAATTCAATTTTTCCTGAACTTGGTCTAACCAAACCAGACAAGGTACGGAGAATAGTTGTCTTACCAGCACCATTGGCACCGATAAGGGAAACAACTTCTCCTTCATTAACTTCAAAGCTTACATCACGGACTGCTTGGATCATACCGTAATGCACAGAAAGATTTTCAACTTTTAACATAGACATTAGGCTTCACCTCCTAGATAAGCTTCGATAACGCGTTTATTGGTCTTAATTTCGTCTGGAGTTCCTTGAGCAATCAAACGACCATATTCAAGTACGTAGATGCGTTCTGTTACTTCCATGACCAGATTCATATCGTGTTCAATCAGCATGATCGTAATTTTAAATTCATCTTTGATACGACGAATTAACTCAGTCAATTCTGCTGTTTCCTGTGGATTCATACCTGCTGCTGGTTCATCTAAAAAGAGAATTTTAGGTTCCGTAGCGAGGGCACGAACAATTTCCAAACGACGTTGTTGTCCGTAGGCAAGATTTTTAGCAAGCGTTTCTGCATCACCATCTAAATCAAAGATTTTCAACAATTCCAAAGCCTTAGCCTTTAATTCTTTTTCACTCTTGTAAAAAGCTGGTAAGCGCAAAAAACTAGCAAAAACATGTTGTTTATGATGGTTGCCAAAAGCAATCAAAACATTGTCCAAAACTGTTAAATCTTTAAAGAGACGGATATTTTGGAATGTACGTCCAAGTCCCAAAGAAGCAATCTTATAAGGTGACTTTCCATTCAAAAGGTGACCATCTAGGGTCACTGTTCCCTCGCTTGGTTCATAGACACCCGTCAAGAGGTTGAAAAGGGTGGTTTTCCCAGCTCCGTTTGGACCAATTAGTCCAACCAGTTCCCCTTCGTTCAATTCAAGAGTCACATCTCCAACAGCTGTTAGACCGCCAAAATGTTTGGTTAACTGTTTTACTTCAAGTAATGCCATTAGTTTTGTTCCTCCTTCTTAGATTTTTTAAAGAAACGTGATAGGCTCAATTCCCATGTTCCAAGGAGTCCACCTGGTCTGAAAATCATTACCAATACCAAGGCCAAAGCATAAATAATCATACGCACGCTGGCAACATCTTGGAGAAGCATATTCAAAATTCCAAGAACAATAGCTGAAACGATGGCACCTGTAATTGAACCAAGTCCACCAAATACAACAATAATCAAAACGTTGATTGAGTTGATGAATGTATAATCTTTCGGTACAACAGACCCGATAAATCCTGCCTGTAGTGACCCTGCAATACTTGCAGTAATGGCACCAAAGACAAAAGCGATAATTTTAATTTTAGTCGTATTAACCCCAACTGACTCAGCAGCAATTTCATCCTCACGAACGGAGAGGGTTGAACGACCAATTGGACTACGCAAGAAGTTCAAGGTTGCAATGGTTGTAAGCACGACAAAGAAGTAAACCATTTGCCAAGTTGTAAAGTTAGGAATTCCCAAGATACCTGCTGCACCATTTGTAAGGCTTCCACCATTGATGATAAAGATACGGATAATTTCAGAAACACCTAGAGTCGCTACCGCAAGATAGTCCCCCTTCAAGCGCAAGGTTGGAATTCCGACAAGTAAGGCAACTGCTCCTGAAAGTAAAGCCCCTACAAGCATAGCTCCAAAGAAGGCTCCGTAGGTTGGTGATTTAGAACCAATAATAGCAGCTGCATAGGCACCAATCGCCATGAAACCAGCATGACCAAGTGAAAATTGTCCTGAAAAACCAACGATTAAGTTGAGACCAACAGCCAGAATAATATTAATTCCGATTTGTTGTAAAATCTGTACATAGAATAGATTGAGTACTCCGACTGAAACCAGTACACTAATCAAGCCATAGCCAGCTAACAAAAGGAGTAACCATAGAATATTAACTTTTAAATTTTCTTTCATCGTTTACACCTTCTCTTTCACATTTTTACCAAGGATACCAGCTGGGCGGACAATCAAGATCAACAACAAGATTCCATAAACAATGGCATCACGGAAGTCTGACATCCCAAAGGCTGTCGCAAAGGTTTCCAATAGACCAATGACAAAGCCACCAAGAGCCGCACCAGGAATGATTCCGATACCACCAAGTACCGCGGCAACGAAAGATTTAAGACCTGGAGTAACCCCCATCAAAGGCTCAAGAGAGTTATAGTAGAGGGCAATCAGAACACCAGCAGCACCCGCAAGAGCTGAACCCAAAGCAAAGGTAAAGCTGATAGTACGGTTTACGTTGATTCCCATCAATTGCGCTGCATCGCTATCTACAGATACAGCACGCATGGCTTTCCCCATCTTTGTTTTTTGGACAATAACCTGTAACAAAATCATCAAAATCAAGGAAATGGCCAAGATCATTAACTGCACGTTTGTTAGGCTAACTGGTCCCAAATCATAGCGAACTGTTTGAATCGCTTGAGGGAAAGCACGAGTATTAGCACCAACCAGATAGACCATCCCATACTCCAATAGGAAAGAAACCCCAATAGCTGTAATCAAAACAGCAATACGAGTAGAGTGACGCAAAGGTCGGTAAGCAAGGAACTCAATCACGACACCAAGAATAGCTGTCGCTAGCATCGCTACAATAAGCGCTACAAAGAAATTCATTTGGAAAGAATTAATCAAGAAATAACCGATAAAGGCTCCCATCATATAAATATCACCGTGGGCGAAGTTGATGAGCTTGATAATTCCGTAAACCATGGTATATCCTAGAGCTAACAGCGCATAAACACTACCTAGAATCAAACCATTTACTAGTTGTTGGAGCATAAGATTCACTCTTTCTATTTATAATTTTGAGGGTTGCCCCTCACTTTTTGATAAGTTCTTATACTCAATGAAAATCAAAGAGCAAACTAGAAAACTAGCCGCAGGTTGCTCAAAGCACTGCTTTGAGGTTGTAGATAAGACTGACGAAGTCAGT
>NZ_JVLI01000094.1:0-215 GCF_001072315.1 Streptococcus pseudopneumoniae
TAAACCAGTTCGTACGAAAGAGCCAACGAACACAGTCGTTAAAGTTCCGGCGAAGGATAAAGTGGAGACAACAGAACTCCCATCACCTAAGAGATATGTGAAAGATGATACACGCGACAAAGATCAACCAAATGTGGAAGAAGCAGGCCAAGCAGGTTCAAGCACTACCACAACAACATATAGTGTTGATCCTACTACAGGCGCTATTACAGAAA
>NZ_JVLI01000095.1:0-68530 GCF_001072315.1 Streptococcus pseudopneumoniae
AAACAGTGTTTTGAGCAACCTGCGGCTAGCTTCCTAGTTTGCTCTTTGATTTTCATTGAGTATTAGTTGGTAATTCGCCCTTATTTGTGATAGAATATTGGAAAAAGATATTTCTTTTGAGAAAGGAAAAAGATGAGCAACATTTCAACTGATTTGCAAGATGTCGAAAAAATCATTGTATTGGATTATGGTAGCCAATACAACCAGCTGATTTCACGCCGTATCCGTGAGATTGGTGTTTTTTCAGAACTAAAGAGCCATAAAATTTCAGCTGCTGAAGTTCGTGAAATCAATCCTGTAGGAATCATCCTTTCAGGTGGTCCAAACTCTGTATACGAAGATGGTTCATTCGATATTGACCCGGAAATCTTCGAACTTGGAATTCCTATTTTGGGAATTTGTTATGGTATGCAGTTATTGACCCATAAACTTGGAGGAAAAGTTGTTCCTGCAGGTGATGCTGGAAATCGTGAATACGGTCAATCAACTCTTACACACACACCATCAGCTCTTTTTGAATCAACACCAGACGAGCAGACTGTTTTGATGAGCCATGGTGATGCGGTTACTGAGATTCCTGCTGACTTTGTTCGTACAGGTACATCAGCTGACTGCCCATATGCAGCCATCGAAAATCCAGATAAACACATTTACGGTATCCAATTCCATCCAGAAGTTCGCCATTCTGTATACGGAAATGATATCCTTCGTAACTTTGCCCTTAACATTTGTAAGGCTAAAGGCGACTGGTCAATGGATAACTTCATTGATATGCAAATCCAAAAAATTCGTGAAACAGTCGGTGATAAACGTGTCCTTCTTGGTCTATCAGGTGGTGTTGACTCTTCAGTTGTTGGAGTTCTTCTCCAAAAAGCGATTGGCGATCAATTGATCTGTATCTTCGTGGATCATGGTCTTCTTCGTAAAGGAGAAGCGGACCAAGTTATGGACATGCTTGGTGGTAAGTTTGGTTTGAATATCGTCAAAGCAGACGCTGCTAAACGTTTCCTTGATAAACTTGCTGGTGTTTCTGACCCTGAACAAAAACGTAAAATCATCGGTAACGAGTTTGTCTATGTATTTTATGACGAAGCAAGCAAGCTCAAAGATGTGAAATTCCTTGCTCAAGGTACGCTTTATACAGACGTAATTGAGTCTGGTACAGATACAGCCCAAACTATCAAGTCACACCACAACGTGGGTGGTCTTCCAGAAGACATGCAATTTGAACTGATTGAACCACTCAACACTCTTTATAAAGACGAAGTTCGTGCCCTAGGTACAGAGCTTGGTATGCCAGACCACATCGTATGGCGCCAACCATTCCCAGGACCAGGACTTGCTATCCGTGTCATGGGAGAAATTACTGAAGAAAAACTTGAAACTGTTCGTGAATCAGACGCTATCCTCCGTGAAGAAATTGCCAAAGCTGGCCTTGACCGTGATATCTGGCAATACTTCACAGTTAACACAGGCGTTCGTTCAGTCGGTGTTATGGGTGACGGTCGTACGTATGACTACACGATTGCAATCCGTGCCATCACCTCTATCGATGGTATGACAGCTGACTTTGCCAAAATTCCATGGGAAGTGCTTCAAAAAATCTCAGTACGTATCGTAAACGAAGTGGATCATGTTAACCGCATCGTCTATGATATTACAAGTAAACCACCTGCAACCGTTGAGTGGGAGTAAGAAAAATTACAATAAAAAGGCTTTGAAATCAATGTTTCAGAGCCTTTAATTAAATAATCGCAAACAATTCGCAAACAAAAGGAGAAATAAGATGTGTGATGATATTTTTATTAAAACAATTATTGAAAAATTACCTAAAATAGATGATAAAGACGCTTGGGACTTACTTGGTTTTGTAAATGAAAAGAAAGAAGTTTTCCCATTTGGAAATGATTCAAAAATAATAGGACGATTATTTGAAGTGATAGTATATCCATATTTGCTTGAAGTTGCAGAGGAGTTAGGATATAAGTTGTTTGAATCTGAAAAGCAGACAGTCTATCCAGATTTTTATTTCTTGAAACCTGATAAGAAAAGAATTGCACTTGATATTAAAACAACTTATCGACAATTTGATAAACAAGGTCAAATTAAAGAGTTCAATTTTACAGCTGGAAGTTTTACTAGTTACTTAAGAAATGGAACTAAAAATATTGATGGTAATTATAGTGATTATGATAAGCATTATATTCTAGGTTTTCTATATTCAAGGAATGAAAGTGCAAGTATTAGAAAGGTTAATTTAGAATCAGAAGACATTTCTTCAATAGTACCAGCTTATAAAGATGTAGAATATTTTGTTCAAGAAAAATATAAAGTAGCTGGTACAAGTAAAGGAAGTGGAAATACAGATAATATTGGAACCTTTAAATCTAAAATAATTAAGGATTTTCAAGATGGTAATGGTCCTTTTAGTAAATTAGGGAACGACCTTTTCCATATTTATTGGGAAAATTTTCCTAAATATAAAGATTCTCAAGAAGTAAAAGATAAACTCTTTAATAACTTAGAGACATTTACAGAGTGGGGAAAAGAAACTAAACAATTATCAACCGAACAATTAACACGACTTGAAAAATATTTATCAGTTGAAACAAATAAAGAATGTGAATAATAAAAAAAGGATACACTTTGTATCCTTTTTTATTTTAGAATAATAGAATTTGTTGTTGTTCGTGATAAACTTCTTCTAAATTCAAATTTTGTTCACTTATTACTAAAGCCTCTATCATTTTATTTCGATTAGATTCTTTTGCTCCTAAGTGATAAAAATGTTCAGTAGTCAATAACTTCCCGTCGTTCCATTTTTCCATATGTGTATTTTTTCTGTATTGATTTTCGTACCACATACTAAAGGCGTATCCAGCTTTTCCTTTTTGAGTAAGTTCTGCGAGTAATACCGCATATTCTTCACTCCAAGAATCATAATATCCATCATAACGATCAATATACGGAGGGTCTAAATAAACAAAGTCATTTTCTCCCATCATTTCAAATGCTTTAGTGAAAGGCATACAGATAAATTCCCAATCTTTGCCCTCTATTATTTCTTCAACCCATGAAACTTGATTTACAATTTTTGTAATCAATGCTTTTTGAAATCTCTCTGGTTTTCGTCCAAAAGGAACATTATAATTCCCTTTATTATTAAAACGTATCATTCCATTAAAATTGGAACGTTGTAAAAATAAAAAATCTAAAGAGCTATGTTCTTTATTAAATCTATCTCTAACTTCATAGTAATAAGATGTCTTATCAGCCGGTGTACTAGATAATTTAGTTGCTTCATTTTCTAAAAAAGTTCTAACTCTTTGAGCAGTAATCTTCTTTGATTGAATATCTTTGTAAAATTGAATGATATAGGGATTGGTATCACTAAAAATAGCCTTCTGGGGTTCTAAATTAAAACCTACTACACCAGAACCCATAAATGGTTCAAAGTATGTTCCTTGACCATCCCATTTTATTGATTCGGCAATAAATGGAACTAATTTAGTTTTTATTCCTTGGATTTTGATAGGTGGTACTTTAGGTGTGATAATTTTTTTAGGTAACAATTGTAATTCTCCTTTCTTACTATATATATTCTATTATAGCATTTTTTATACTTTTTTCTTCAGAAACTGATTATAAACTTCTCCTATTCCTAAAATGTAAAGTTAAACGCATAAAATATTTAATACTACAAAAAATAGTCGAATAAATGTATTCTGCATTCAAAATTGGTCTAATCATTGTTAGTCCTCCTTTATATATTTTTAAGTGTTGTAATTACTTCACGACACTATTATAAAATAAGTGTCGTGTTTTGTCAACGCATAAAATTGAAATAAAAAAAATAGGCTTGAAGCCTAAATTTTTCCGTGACGCACTAAAAGAGAACCTCTTACTATCATTCTGATAACAAAAGAAGTGGTTACATAACTTGTTTCTGTATATAGGGGTAAAATCTTTTTTAACTCAGCAATACCATCAATAGTAGTTTGATTTACTTGTAAATCAGTTCGAGTTTTTGGGGCACTTCGTTCTTCAACTTGAGACCCAAATTTTAATACTTTATCCCAGTTTTTTTCAGCAGTAATTTTTTTCGAATCTAAATAAGCTTGATTCACGACAAATCCATTAGTAAGATGAAGATTATCAAATTCTCCAGTTGCTTTTATTTCTTTTTTTAGAGCATCGATACTATTTCGTGTTTCTATTGCCAGTCTAACAGCTAATCTCACTATATCACCACCTTTTTATTACTAATACTATTATACAAAAAATGTTGTGTTTTTGCTACACATTATTTTCAACTCTGCAAACAATTTGCAAACAACAGAAATTAATTTTAATAAGTTCTTATAAAAATAACTGAGTATAAATCCTTAATTTCAAACTATATCAAACCTTATCAATTTAGAAAACAATAGAGTGGGAATAGTCATCCAAGGACTCATTTATGTATTTTCACTAGCCAGTATCTTTGGATACTGGTTTTTACTTTCCTAGACTTTTTGACTACTTGTTATAGTATATTGAAACAAGATGTGAACACATTGATTAGGAAAGTTAAATTAATTTCTAGAAATATTTTAACAGCTATAACGTACTATTCCAGATTCAACATACTATAGTATATTGAAACAAGATGTGAACAAATCGATTAGGAAAGTCAAATTAATCTCTAGAAATGTTTTAGTAATAGTGGTGTACTATTCTGGATTCAATCTACTATAAAACTAGGTTATACTCAATGAAAATCAAAGAGCAAACTAGAAAGCTAGACGCAGGTTTCTCAAAATACTGTTTTGAGGTTGCAGATGGAAGCTGACGTGGTTTGCAGAGATTTTCGAAGAGTATTAAAAGATTAGAATTGTCAAAACAATCTGTCTAGGCTTGATTTTATCGCTTATTTACTATAAAATGAGAAGGAAAAACGTCAAACTTTTATATTGCAAATAGGAGAAATCATGACAAAAACATTAAAACGTCCTGAGGTTTTATCACCTGCAGGGACTTTAGAGAAGCTAAAAGTAGCTGTTCAGTATGGAGCAGATGCTGTCTTTATTGGCGGTCAGGCCTATGGTCTTCGTAGCCGTGCCGGAAACTTTACCTTTGAACAGATGGAAGAAGGTGTCCAGTTTGCGGCCAAGTACGGTGCCAAAGTCTATGTAGCTGCCAATATGGTTATGCACGAAGGAAATGAAGCTGGTGCTGGTGAGTGGTTCCGTAAACTGCGTGATATCGGGATTGCAGCAGTTATCGTATCTGACCCAGCCTTGATCATGATTGCAGCGACTGAAGCACCAGGTCTTGAAATCCACCTCTCTACCCAAGCAAGTGCAACTAACTATGAAACCCTTGAATTCTGGAAAGAACTGGGCTTGACTCGTGTCGTTTTGGCGCGTGAGGTTTCGATGGAAGAATTAGCTGAAATCCGCAAACGTACAGATGTTGAGATTGAAGCCTTTGTTCACGGAGCCATGTGTATTTCTTACTCTGGTCGTTGTACTCTTTCAAACCACATGAGTATGCGTGATGCTAACCGTGGTGGTTGCTCTCAATCTTGCCGTTGGAAATACGACCTTTACGATATGCCATTTGGTCAAGAACGCAAGAGCTTGAAAGGTGAAATTCCAGAAGAATTTTCAATGTCAGCCGTTGATATGTCTATGATTGACCATATCCCAGATATGATTGAAAATGGTGTGGACAGTCTAAAAATCGAAGGACGTATGAAGTCTATTCACTACGTATCAACAGTAACCAACTGCTACAAGGCGGCTGTGGATGCCTATCTTGAAAGTCCTGAAAAGTTTGAAGCTATCAAACAAGACTTGGTGGACGAGATGTGGAAGGTTGCCCAACGTGAATTAGCAACAGGTTTCTACTACGGTACACCATCTGAAAATGAGCAGTTGTTCGGTGCTCGTCGTAAAATTCCTGAGTACAAGTTTGTCGCAGAAGTGGTTTCTTATGATGATGCGACACAAACAGCAACTATTCGTCAACGGAACGTCATTAACGAAGGTGACCAAGTTGAGTTTTATGGCCCAGGTTTCCGTCATTTTGAAACGTATATCGAAGATTTACATGATGCCAAAGGCAATAAAATTGACCGCGCTCCAAATCCAATGGAACTCTTGACTATTAAAGTCCCACAACCTGTTCAAGCTGGAGATATGGTTCGAGCTCTCAAAGAAGGTCTTATCAATCTTTATAAGGAAGATGGAACCAGCGTCACAGTTCGAGCTTAATAAGCATGAAGGCAATGAATGATTTCTGGTTACTTTCCCTTTAAGTCGAGTCACTAAAAGAAAAGAAGTTTAAAAAATATATTAAATTCCATCCGAGATTTCATCTCGGATTTTTTCATTATTTTTCAGAAAGGTCTAGATAATGGACGAATTTATTACAAATTATTTCCAAAGTTTTCTATATAATAGACTCAAAAATAGTAAAATTGTAAATAATTTTCATTAAACGCTTTCAATGTTAGTAAAAAGTTGACAAATCCAATTTTTAGGACTAAACTAAGTAAGTAAATTTTAATTAAAAGGAGAATTCGTCATGAATTTAACATTTTTCGGTCTATGTCTTGCCTGTATGGGTGTATCTCTCGGTGAGGGTATGTTGATGAATGGTTTGTTGAAATCAGTAGCTCGCCAACCAGATATTATCGCTGAGTTTCGTAGCTTGATGTTTTTAGGGGTTGCCTTTATCGAAGGAACTTTCTTCGTAACTCTTGTCTTCTCATTTATTATTAAATAACGAAATATAAATTGGAGAAGGGAGAATGTTAGATGGAAGAAAGTATCAATCCAACCATCAATATTGGTCCTGTTACCTTTGATTTAACTTTGACAGCCTTGACTTTGCTGTCTGTGTTTCTGATTTTTGCATTTATCTATTGGGCAAGTCGTAATATGACATTGAAACCCAAAGGTAAACAAAATGTACTAGAGTATCTCTATGATTTTGTAATTGGATTTACAGAACCTAACCTTGGTTCCCACTATGTAAAAGATTACTCACTCTTTTACTTATCTTTATTTCTTTTTATGGTCATCGCCAATAATCTTGGTTTGATGGCTAAACTTCAAACAACAGATGGAACAAACCTTTGGACATCGCCAACTGCAAATCTTTCATTTGACCTTGTCTTGTCTTTCTGTATTATTGTGATGGCGCATATTGAGGGGATTCGTCGCCGTGGGATTAAACAATACCTCAAAGGTTTTGTAACTCCTGCATTTATGACACCGATGAATCTACTTGAAGAAGTCACGAATTTCCTTTCTCTTGCTTTGCGGATTTTTGGGAATATCTTTGCAGGTGAAGTAATGACAAGCTTGCTTCTTTTACTTTCACATCAGGCTATTTTTTGGTATCCAATCGCATTTGGGACAAACTTAGTTTGGACTGCATTTTCCGTGTTCATTTCTTGTGTACAGGCCTATGTCTTTACACTATTATCCTCTATGTACCTAGGAAATAAAATTAATGATGAAGAGTAGAAAGGAGTAACTGATGCACGTAACAGTAGGTGAATTAATTGGTAATTTTATTTTAATCGCTGGCTCTTTTATCCTTTTGCTAGTCTTGATTAAAAAATTTGCATGGTCTAATATTACAAGCATTTTCGAAGAAAGAGCTGAAAAAATTGCTTCAGATATTGACAGAGCTGAACAAGCACGTCAAAAAGCGGAAGTATTGGCTCAAAAACGCGAAGATGAATTGGCTGGTAGCCGTAAAGAAGCTAAGACAATCATTGAGAATGCGAAAGAAACAGCTGAGAAAAGTAAGGCTAGTATTTTAGCAGATGCTAAACTAGAAGCAGGACGCTTAAAAGAAAAAGCAAACCAAGAAATTGCTCAAAACAAAGCTGAAGCTTTACAAAGCGTTAAGGGTGAGGTAGCAGATTTGACAATCAGCTTGGCTGGTAAAATCATCTCACAAAACCTTGATGGTCATGCCCATAAAGAACTCATTGATCAGTATATCGATCAGCTAGGAGAAGCTTAATGGACAAGAAAACAGTAAAGGTAATTGAAAAATACAGCATGCCTTTTGTCCAATTGGTACTTGAAAAAGGAGAAGAAGACCGTATTTTTTCAGACTTGACTCAAATCAAGCAAGTTGCTGAAGAAACAGGTTTACCTTCTTTTTTAAAAAAAGTGGCAGTAGACGAGTCTGACAAGGAAAAAACGATTGCTTTCTTCCAAGACTCAGTGTCACCTTTATTGCAAAACTTGATCCAGGTTCTTGTCTACAATCACAGAGCAAATCTTTTTTATGATGTGCTTGTAGATTGTTTGAACCGACTTGAAAAAGAAACAAATCGATTTGAAGTGACGATTACTTCAGCTCATCCTCTAACAGATGAACAAAAGAGTCGCTTGCTCCCTTTGATTGAGAAAAAAATGTCTCTTAAAGTAAGGAGTGTAAAAGAACAAATCGATGAAAGTCTCATTGGTGGTTTTGTCATTTTTGCCAATCACAAGACAATTGATGTGAGTATTAAACAACAACTTAAAGTTGTTAAAGAAAATTTGAAATAGAAAGTGGTGTTCTTTTGGCAAT
The DNA here is from genome assembly GCF_001072315.1 of Streptococcus pseudopneumoniae. Lineage (GTDB taxonomy): Bacteria > Bacillota > Bacilli > Lactobacillales > Streptococcaceae > Streptococcus > Streptococcus pseudopneumoniae_R. Next base: position 8,584 of record NZ_JVLI01000095.1, read on the forward strand.
TAACGCACAAGAAATCAGCGCTTTAATTAAGCAACAAATTGAAAATTTCAAACCCAATTTTGATGTGACTGAAACAGGTGTTGTAACCTATATCGGGGATGGTATCGCGCGTGCTCATGGCCTTGAAAATGCCATGAGTGGAGAGTTGTTGATTTTTGAAAACGGCTCTTATGGTATGGCTCAAAACTTGGAGTCAACAGACGTTGGTATTATCATCCTAGGTGACTTTACAGATATCCGTGAAGGCGATACAATCCGCCGTACAGGTAAAATCATGGAAGTCCCAGTAGGTGAAAGTCTGATTGGTCGTGTTGTGGATCCGCTTGGTCGTCCAGTTGACGGTCTTGGAGAAATACACACTGATAAAACTCGTCCAGTAGAAGCGCCAGCTCCTGGTGTTATGCAACGTAAGTCTGTATCAGAACCATTGCAAACTGGTTTGAAAGCTATTGACGCCCTTGTACCGATTGGTCGTGGTCAACGTGAGTTGATTATCGGTGACCGTCAGACAGGGAAAACAACCATTGCGATTGATACAATCTTGAACCAAAAAGGTCAAGATATGATCTGTATCTACGTAGCGATTGGACAAAAAGAATCAACAGTTCGTACGCAAGTAGAAACACTACGTCAGTACGGTGCCTTGGATTACACAATCGTTGTGACAGCCTCTGCTTCACAACCATCTCCATTGCTCTTCCTAGCTCCTTATGCTGGGGTTGCTATGGCAGAAGAATTTATGTACCAAGGGAAACATGTTTTGATTGTTTATGATGATTTATCAAAACAAGCGGTAGCTTATCGTGAACTGTCACTCTTGCTTCGTCGTCCTCCAGGTCGTGAAGCCTTCCCAGGGGATGTTTTCTACCTTCACAGCCGTTTGCTTGAGCGCTCAGCTAAAGTTTCTGATGAACTTGGTGGTGGATCAATTACAGCCCTACCGTTTATCGAGACACAAGCAGGAGATATCTCTGCCTATATCGCAACCAACGTGATTTCTATCACTGATGGACAAATCTTCCTTGGCGATGGTCTCTTCAATGCAGGTATTCGTCCAGCCATCGATGCGGGTTCATCTGTATCTCGTGTAGGTGGTTCTGCACAAATCAAAGCCATGAAAAAGGTTGCCGGTACACTTCGTATCGACCTTGCTTCATACCGTGAGTTGGAAGCTTTCACTAAGTTTGGTTCTGACTTGGATGCAGCAACACAGGCTAAGTTGAACCGTGGACGTCGTACAGTTGAAGTTTTGAAACAACCTGTTCACAAACCATTGCCTGTTGAGAAACAAGTAACCATTCTCTATGCTTTGACACATGGTTTCTTGGATACTGTTCCAGTAGATGATATTGTTCGTTTCGAGGAAGAGTTCCATGCCTTCTTTGATGCTCAACATCCAGAGATTTTGGAAACTATTCGTGAAACAAAAGACTTGCCAGAAGAAGCAGTCTTGGATGCTGCGATTACAGAGTTTCTCAATCAAACCAGCTTCCAATAAGAATAGAGGTGTCAGATGGCAGTATCTCTAAATGATATTAAAACAAAAATCGCCTCAACAAAAAATACGAGTCAAATCACTAATGCCATGCAGATGGTATCAGCTGCTAAGCTAGGTCGTTCTGAAGAAGCTGCTCGCAACTTCCAAGTTTATGCTCAGAAAGTTCGTAAACTTTTGACGGATATTCTTCATGGGAATGGAGCTGGTAGTTCAACCAATCCCATGTTGATTAGCCGTCCAGTTAAGAAGACAGGCTATATCGTCATTACTTCAGATCGCGGTTTGGTTGGAGGGTATAATTCTTCTATTCTGAAAGCCGTTATGGAGTTGAAGGAAGAATACCATCCAGACGGTAAAGGTTTTGAAATGATCTGTATCGGTGGAATGGGAGCTGACTTCTTTAAGGCCCGTGGTATTCAACCACTTTATGAATTACGTGGCTTGGCAGACCAACCTAGCTTTGATGAAGTTCGTAAGATTATTTCAAAAACTGTTGAAATGTACCAAAATGAACTCTTTGATGAGCTTTATGTTTGCTACAACCACCATGTCAATACGCTAACCAGTCAAATGCGTGTGGAACAAATGCTTCCGATTGTTGACTTGGATCCAAATGAAGCGGATGAAGACTACAGCTTGACTTTTGAATTGGAGACAGGCCGAGAAGAAATTTTGGAGCAGTTGTTGCCTCAGTTTGCAGAAAGTATGATTTACGGGGCTATTATCGATGCCAAGACAGCTGAAAATGCTGCCGGTATGACAGCCATGCAAACAGCGACAGATAATGCTAAGAAAGTCATTAATGATTTGACAATTCAGTATAACCGTGCCAGACAGGCGGCGATTACACAAGAAATTACAGAAATCGTAGCGGGTGCTAGTGCCTTAGAATAGGCTCTAGTCCAGCTCGTATGAAAATGAACTTAGGACCTAGTTGAGCTAGGAACCGACAGTATCTTATATAGAATAGGAGAAGGAGATGAGTTCAGGTAAAATTGCTCAGGTTATCGGTCCCGTTGTAGACGTCTTGTTTGCAGCAGGGGAAAAACTTCCTGAGATTAACAATGCACTTGTCGTCTACAAAAATGACGAAAGAAAAACAAAAATCGTCCTTGAAGTAGCCTTGGAGTTGGGAGATGGTATGGTCCGTACTATCGCCATGGAATCAACAGATGGGTTGACTCGTGGAATGGAAGTATTGGACACAGGTCGTCCAATCTCTGTACCAGTAGGTAAAGAAACTTTGGGACGTGTCTTCAACGTTTTGGGAGATACCATTGACTTGGAAGCTCCTTTTACAGAAGACGCAGAGCGTCAGCCAATTCATAAAAAAGCTCCAACTTTTGATGAGTTGTCTACCTCTTCTGAAATCCTTGAAACAGGGATTAAGGTTATCGACCTTCTTGCCCCTTATCTAAAAGGTGGTAAAGTTGGACTTTTCGGTGGTGCCGGAGTTGGTAAAACCGTCTTAATCCAAGAATTGATTCACAACATTGCCCAAGAACACGGTGGTATTTCAGTATTTACTGGTGTTGGGGAACGTACTCGTGAGGGGAACGACCTTTACTGGGAAATGAAAGAATCAGGTGTTATCGAGAAAACAGCCATGGTATTTGGTCAGATGAATGAGCCACCAGGAGCACGTATGCGTGTTGCCCTTACTGGTTTGACAATCGCTGAATACTTCCGTGATGTAGAAGGCCAAGACGTGCTTCTCTTTATCGATAATATCTTCCGTTTCACTCAGGCTGGTTCAGAAGTATCTGCCCTTTTGGGTCGTATGCCATCAGCCGTTGGTTATCAACCAACCCTTGCTACGGAAATGGGTCAATTGCAAGAACGTATTACATCAACCAAGAAGGGTTCTGTAACCTCTATCCAGGCTATCTATGTGCCAGCGGATGACTATACTGACCCAGCGCCAGCAACAGCCTTCGCTCACTTGGATTCAACAACAAACTTGGAACGTAAGTTGGTACAATTGGGTATTTATCCAGCCGTTGATCCACTTGCTTCAAGCTCACGTGCCTTGGCACCTGAAATCGTTGGAGAAGAGCACTATGCAGTTGCTGCTGAAGTAAAACGTGTCCTTCAACGTTACCATGAGTTGCAAGATATCATTGCTATCCTTGGTATGGATGAGCTTTCTGATGAAGAAAAGACCTTGGTTGCTCGTGCCCGTCGTATCCAGTTCTTCTTGTCACAAAACTTTAACGTTGCGGAACAATTTACTGGTCAGCCAGGTTCTTATGTTCCAGTTGCTGAAACTGTTCGTGGCTTTAAGGAAATCCTTGATGGTAAACATGACCACTTGCCAGAAGATGCCTTCCGTGGTGTAGGTTCTATCGAAGATGTGATTGCAAAAGCTGAAAAAATGGGATTTTAAGAGGTGATCTATGGCTCAGTTAACTGTCCAGATCGTGACACCAGATGGTCTCGTCTATGATCACCATGCCAGCTATGTATCGGTTCGAACTCTGGATGGTGAGATGGGGATCTTGCCACGACATGAAAATATGATTGCGGTTTTAGCAGTTGATGAAGTAAAGGTGAAACGCATTGATGATGAAGAACACGTGAACTGGATTGCAGTAAACGGAGGCGTTATTGAAATTGCCAATAATACCATCACAATCGTTGCGGATTCTGCAGAACGTGCTCGTGATATCGATATCAGTCGTGCAGAACGTGCAAAACTTCGAGCAGAGCGTGAAATTGAAGAAGCACAAGATAAAAACTTGATTGACCAAGAACGTCGTGCTAAGATTGCACTGCAACGTGCCATTAACCGTATTAATGTCGGAAAAAGACTATAAGAAAAAAATGAACTTGAGTTACCAAGTTCATTTTTTATGTTTTCTTAAGGGGCAAAACTGATGCAGACCGCTTCTGGAACATGGAAGTCGTTAGAAAGTTCTGCTAGACGACCAGTTTCAGGATTGCGTTTAAAAACAGTTGCATTGTCAGAGTCTTGATGGACAGCAATGACAAATTCTTGGTCTGGTGTCAAATCAAAATCACGTGGAGTCTGACCATGTGTAGGAACGATTTCTAACAACTCTAAACTACCGTCCGCAAGGATTGTATATACTGCGATAGAATCATGGCCACGGTTAGAAGCGTAGAGGTATTTACCGTCTTTAGAGAGACGAATAGCAGCAGTACCATTAAAACCTTCGTAACCTTCTGGTAGAGTTGAGATAACTTGCATGCGTTCAAATTCACCAACACCATCGTAGATTAGAACTTCAATAGTGCTATTGAGTTCACAAATGAGATAAGCGATTTTATAGTGGTTATGGAAAACGATATGACGAGAACCAGCTCCAGGAATACTATTGTAGGTATAGAGCTTTGATAATTTCCCTTCTTGATCAAGGTCATAAGTGACGACTTGGTCAGTTCCTAAGTCACAAGTCACTAGATAGTGGTCAGGTGTTAAATCTGTAAAGTGAACGTGGGGAGAAGCTTGATTTTCATGTGGACCTTGGCCACTGTGTTGATCCACATCACTAAGTAGAAGACTACCATCTTCCTGACGTTTATAAACAAGGACCTGTCCTTTATGGTAGTTGGCTGCATAGACCAAATCACGCTTTTCATCAACAGCAACATAACAGTGGGGAGCTCCTTCTTCAACGACATGATTTAATAAAGTCCCGTCAGTTTGATAGGCTGCAATTCCTCCCTTATCGTCTTGACTACCAACAGTGTATAAATGTTGGTGCTGGTCAAAGGCAAGGTAGGTTGGACTTGGCTCAGTAGCAAAAAGTTCTAGATTTGAAAGCTGACCAGTTTCTGTATCAAAGTCTGCCTTGTAAATTCCTTGAGAAGTACGACGTGTATAAGTTCCAAAATAAACAGTTTCTTTCATAACTTTACCTCTATATAAAGATAAGACTATTATATCACAAAAATGCTAGTATGAAAAAATCAAGCTTGGGAAGAGATTTTCCACATTCTTTTCATGATAATATTAAGAATGTTTTCATTGATTTACTTAATAAAAGTGCTATAATAATCTTATACAAATTGCAAAGGAGTTTGTTTATGAAAAAACGTGTTTTCTTAGCAGCAGGAGTTGCTGTACTCTCGGCAGCGGTTCTAGCAGCGTGTTCATCTAGTAATGGGAATAAGGAAGCAACTAAACCAGTTACTTATGCCTATGTATTCTCATCAGATCCTACAACTCTAGATTATACCGTTTCTGGTAACAAGAGTACAAAACAGGTCACAGGGAACGTTATTGACGGTTTACTTGAAAATGACCAATATGGGAATCTGGTTCCATCAGTTGCAGAAGATTGGACTGTTTCCAAAGATGGTTTGACCTATACCTATAAAATCCGTCAGGGTGTCAAATGGTATACCAATGAGGGGGAAGAGTATGGTGAAGTCAAGGCTCAAGACTTTGTAACTGGTTTAAAACACGCTGCTGACAAGAAATCAGAAGCACTTTATCTAGTACAGGATTCTATTAAAGGATTAGATGACTATGTAAATGGGAAAACAACAGATTTTTCTAGTGTTGGTGTAAAAGCAACTGACGATTATACTGTAGTCTATACTTTGAATCATCCAGAATCTTTCTGGAATTCAAAAACAACAATGGGAGTCCTTGCACCAGTTAATGAAGACTTTTTAGCTTCTAAAGGAGATGACTTTGGTAAACCAACTGATGTAACGAGCATTCTATACAATGGGCCTTATCTCCTCAAAGGTCTTACATCTAAGTCTTCTATCGAAATGACCAAAAATCAAAACTACTGGGATAAACAGAATGTCTTTATTGATGATATCAAGTTATCCTTCTTTGATGGTCAAGATGCAGACTCCCTAGGACGTGGTTTTGATGAGGGACATTATCCAGCTGCGCCTCTCTTTAAAAACTCTGCCAACTATGAACGTCTAAAAGAAAAGTACAAGGATAATATTGTATATGGTCAACAAAGAGGTGGCGTATTCTATATGTCTACTAATATTGATCGTGTGTCATACAATCATACTGCTAAAACAAGTGATGCAGAAAAAACTTCTACTAAGAAAGCCTTGTTAAACAAAGATTTCCGTCAAGCCTTGGCTTTTGCGGTAGATCGTAAAGCAGGGATCTCTCAAGTATTTGGTGATGAAGTAGGACCTCGTAAGTTACGGACAAGTTTCACTCCTCCAACATTTGTTCAAGTAGGAGATCAAACATTTGGTCAAGTTACTAAGACAGAATTGGATAAATTGGATAATGTCTGGAAAGATGTCAGTCTTGATGATGCCCAAGATTCACTTCATAATGTAGACAAGGCTAAAACTAAGTTTGAAGCTGCTAAGAAAACTCTTCAAGCTGATGGAGTACAGTTCCCAATTCATTTAGATTTGCCAATTTCTTCATCAAATCCAGATTTTATTCGTCAGGTTCAGTCTTATAAACAATCCATTGAGGAAGCCTTAGGCTCTGACAATGTAGTTGTTGATATTCAACAAGTTTCTGATGACGAATTGGGAAGTATGACTACTCTAGCTACTTCCAATGCAAATACTGACTGGGATATTAATGCAGTCAGTGGTTGGACTCCAGACTTTGCAGATCCATCGACTTATCTAGATGTATTTGATCCAACTTCAGGTCCAAGTCTCCTAAGTGCTCTTGGTGTGGCACCAGGAACAGACAATCCAGTTATTAAAACAGTTGGATTGGATAAATACAAAGAACTGATTGATGATGCAAATAGTGAGAAAACAGACCTTCAAAAACGTTATTCCAAATATTCTAAGGCTCAAGCTTGGTTGTCAGATAGTGCACTTGTTATTCCAGTATACTCTGATGGTGCTCAAATGCTAGTGACGAAAATGGTTCCTGGCAGTGGTGCCGGTGGCTGGGTAGGTGACAAGACTAGTGAAAATAGCTACAAGTATCTGAAAATCCAAGATAAGATTGTCACTACTAAAGAAATGGATGAGTTCCGCAAGAAATTTGCTGATGAAAAAGCCAAATCCAATGCTGATTATCAGAAGAACTTAGACCGTCATATTCAAGACTAATCAAATCTCCTCTTTTGAGGAGATTTTTTATGTCGCGGTCTCCATGTAAGCACTTTAAAAAAGAGTTATTTTGATTTAAAAATGGTATAATGGGAGAACAATAGAAAGGAAGTATTTATGGAGCAAAAAGAGAAACATTTTAGCCTGTCTTGGTTTTTCAAGTGGTTTTTGGATAACAAGGCCATTACGGTATTTTTGGTAACCTTATTATTGGGACTGAATCTTTTTATTTTAAGTAAGATTAGTTTTCTATTTTCACCTGTTTTAGACTTTTTGGCGGTCGTGATGTTGCCAGTCATTCTATCTGGTTTACTATACTATTTATTAAATCCTATAGTTGATTGGATAGAGAAACACAAAATCAATCGTGTTATAGCGATTAGTATTGTCTTTGTCATCATCGCTCTCTTTATCATTTGGGGCTTGGCAGTAGCTATTCCAAATCTGCAACGTCAAGTTTTAACATTTGCAAGAAATGTACCAATCTATCTTGAAGATGCTGATCGGGTTATTGATGATTTGGTAACCAAGCGTTTACCAGATGATTTCAGGCCTCAGTTAGAACAAGTTTTGACAAACTTCTCTAGTCAGGCTACAGTTTGGGCGAGCAAGGTTTCTTCTCAGGCAGTAAACTGGGTGAGTGCCTTTATTAGTGGGGCATCTCAAGTGATTGTTGCCTTGATTATCGTTCCTTTCATGCTCTTTTATCTCTTACGTGATGGGAAAGGCCTGCGTCACTATTTGACCCAATTCATGCCAACGAAATTGAAAGAACCTGTTGGACAAGTTTTATCAGATGTGAATCAACAGTTGTCTAACTATGTTCGAGGGCAAGTAACAGTGGCTATTATTGTAGCGGTAATGTTTATCATCTTCTTCAAGATCATTGGTCTACGCTATGCGGTTACGCTGGGTGTTACTGCTGGTATCTTAAATCTGGTTCCTTATCTTGGTAGCTTCTTAGCCATGCTCCCTGCTCTAGTATTGGGTTTGATTGCTGGTCCAGTCATGCTTTTGAAAGTAGTGATTGTCTTTATCGTAGAACAAACTATTGAAGGCCGTTTTGTCTCTCCATTGATTTTGGGAAGTCAATTAAACATCCATCCCATTAATGTTCTCTTTGTCTTGTTAACTTCAGGATCCATGTTTGGCATCTGGGGAGTCTTGCTCGGTATTCCGGTTTATGCCTCTGCTAAAGTTGTCATTTCAGCGATTTTTGAATGGTATAAGGTAGTTAGTGGCCTATATGAACTAGAGGGAGAGGAAGCTAAGAGTGAACAATAGTCAACAGATGTTACAGGCTTTGGAAGAGCAAGATTTAGTTAAGGCAGAGCACTATTTCGTTAAAGCTTTAGAAAATGATCCAAATGACCTTCTGTATGAGTTAGCTACTTATCTTGAAGGGATTGGTTTTTATCCTCAGGCCAAGGAAATTTACCTGAAAATCGTAGAGGATTTCCCAGAGGTTCATCTTAATCTAGCATCTATTGCTAGCGAGGATGGTCAAATCGAAGAAGCCTTTGCCTATCTAGAGGAAATCCAAGCTGACAGTGACTGGTATGTTTCTGCTTTGGCTCTGAAGGCAGACCTATACCAGTTGGAAGGTTTGACAGATGTGGCGCGTGAGAAATTATTGGAGGCCTTGACTTACTCAGAAGATCCTCTCTTGATATTGGGATTAGCAGAGTTGGATAGTGAGTTGGAAAATTACCAAGAGGCTATTCAAGGCTATGCTCAGTTAGATAATCGTACTATTTATGAGCAAACAGGCATTTCCACCTATCAACGAATTGGCTTTGCCTATGCCCAGTTAGGGAAATTTGAAACAGCTATAGAGTTTTTAGAAAAAGCCCTGGAGTTAGAATACGATGACCTGACAGCTTTTGAGTTGGCCAATCTTTACTTTGATCAAGAAGAATACCAAAAAGCTGTCCTCTACTTTAAGCAGATCGATACCATTTCTCCTGACTTTGAAGGCTATGAATATGGTTATAGCCAGGCCTTACATAAGGAACATCAAGTTCAAGAAGCCCTGCGTATCGCTAAGCAAGGCTTGGAGAAAAATCCTTTTGAAACAAGACTCTTGTTAGTAGCTTCACAATTTTCCTATGAATTGCATGATGCTAGTGGAGCAGAGAACTACCTCCTTACTGCTAAAGAAGATGCTGAGGATACGGAAGAAATCTTACTCCGTCTAGCAACTATTTATCTGGAGCAGGAACGTTATGAGGATATTCTAGACTTGCAAAGTGATGAGCCAGAAAATCTCTTGACCAAGTGGATGATTGCTCGTTCCTATCAAGAAATGGACGATTTGGATACTGCCTATGGGCTTTACCAAGAGTTGGCAGGAGATTTAAAGGACAATCCAGAGTTTCTGGAACACTATATCTATCTCTTGCGTGAATTGGGCTACTTTGAGGAAGCAAAAGTCAATGCACAAGCTTACTTAAAACTGGTTCCAGATGATGTGCAAATGCAAGAATTGTTTGAGACATTGTAAGAATCCATTAGTTACAGAAAACTGCAAGTTATTACTAGAAGGTAACTGCAGTTTTTTGTTTTATAGTAGATTGAATCTATAACAGTACGCCTAGAGTGCTAAAATATTACTAGAAATTAATTTGACTTTCCTAATCGATTTGTTCATATCTTATTTCAATATACTATAAAAAGGACAATTTTCAACTAATATATTCTCTTGAAAAAGTTTCAACTAGGACTATAATATAAAATTATGAGTAATAGAGGAGGGAAATAATGCTTGATACGATAGCTCTACCGATTGAAGTCCGACATATTATTCTCATATTATTCTCATTTTATTGTCTTGTTTTTCTGGTTTTATCATTGGCTATGAAAGAAAGTCTAAGCATAAGCAGGCTGGGAGAAAGACTAATATCTTGGTTGCCTTAACTACAACTTTAATGATGATTTTATCAAAAGAAGCTTTCTTGGATACGCCTAATTATGATACTTCTAGGGTTGCGGCCCAAATTGTCAGTGGAATTAGTTTCATTGGCGGTGGTATTATTTTCATGAGGGATAAAAAAATCAGTGGTATCACTACAGCAGCTGGTATTTGGGCGACTGCAGGTATTGGAATGGCGATTGGAGCAGATTTTGCTTTTCTAGACTTATTTTGTAGTCTAATTGTTGTCTCTGTTCAGAAAAGTAGCTCCAAATTTTTGAAAAGCGATACTCATTATTATATCAGAATGACTGGATTTGTAACCAATAAACCTTCAATAGATACCTTGAATATTCTCATTGAACAGAAGGGATTTTACAATCTAAATATTGACATGGATAGGAATGAAAGTGGTTATAATCTTACGATTAGAGCAGATCACGATAAATCCATTTCTTACAAAAATATGGCTGAGGTTTTATGGCAATGTGACGAGAATTTTTATATAAATCAGGTTAAGATTGTTTCATTGGAAGGATAGAGTTTTGTTTTCATAGCAAAACTCTTATTGGTGAATGGGGAAAGATACTTCTTATTCCCTATACTATGTATCAGGAGGAATTGAAAGCATCAGATTAGTGTAGATAACATAATGAACTGGGAATATCTTTAAAACAAAGATTAGTTTATAAGTTTTGGAACCGTTTTCTGTTGTAATCTTTCGGGAAAGTAGTTGCTAAAAGATATAAAAATTGATAGAATAAGGATTGTCTAAAAAATTTTAAGGAGAATCTATCAAATGGATTTCACATGGGCAATTAAATATGCCACTGAATTTTTGGGAACTGCTATTTTGATCATTCTTGGAAATGGTGCAGTTGCTAACGTTGAACTTAAAGGTACGAAAGGCTACCAAAGTGGCTGGATCGTTATCGCTGTTGGTTATGGTATGGGGGTTATGATCCCAGCATTAATGTTTGGTAACGTATCTGGAAACCACATCAATCCAGCCTTCACTCTTGGACTTGCAATCAGCGGTCTTTTCCCTTGGGCACAAGTTGCGCCTTATATCATTGCACAAGTTTTGGGTGCTATCTTTGGTCAAGCCTTGGTTGTGGCTACACACCGCCCATACTACTTGAAAACTGAAAATCCAAACAATATCTTGGGTACTTTCTCAACAATTTCAAGTTTGGATAATGGTACAAAAGAATCACGTTTTGCAGCAACTGTTAACGGTTTTGTAAACGAGTTTGTTGGTTCATTTGTTCTTTTCTTTGCAGCCCTTGGAATGACTAAAAACTTCTTTGGTTCTGAAGTGCTTCAATACATGAAACAAATGGCTAGTCAAGCAGGTCAAAATGTTGATTTTTCTGATTTAGCAATCAAAGCCCAAGTAGCACCACATACTGCTTCAGGACTTTCAGTAGCTCACTTGGCACTTGGATTCCTTGTTATGGCCTTGGTAACATCACTTGGTGGACCTACAGGACCTGCCTTGAACCCAGCCCGTGACTTGGGACCACGTCTCCTTCATGCTTTCCTTCCAAAATCAGTTCTTGGTGAGCACAAAGGCGATTCAAAATGGTGGTACTCTTGGGTACCAGTAGTAGCACCGATCGCAGCAGCAATTGCGGCAGTAGCTATCTTCAAATTCCTTTACTTATAAGAAATTGAGTTCTCAATCTATTGTAATGGATTGAAGAAAAATTAAAAACGCATAATATTCAGGTGTTGAAGCCTTGATATTATGCGTTTTGTTGTAGGAATATTTACTTCATTTTCTTCTGAAATTGAGTTTTTCCCAGCCTTTTTGTAGTTTATATGGTCGTCCTTAATCAGCTTTTGTGATAAGCTTTAATACTGTGACTATACCACTCTTGCATTTCCTTTGATGGTGGTGTCATATAATCCCCATACATCTGGGTTAAAAATTGATCATATTTTTTAGGGACGGGCAACATACGACCTTCAAACTCAGTTAAGATGAGTTCTTTAAAGGTATCAACTGGGAAGACTTCCTTTTTCCTAAATTTTGAAGGGATAAAGGCCATATACTGACCATTTTCGCGACTATATTTTTGAATTTCTTTCTCGATTTTATGTGCGAAATAACGAGGAGAAACAGGTCGAAGGAGCAACCAAAAGGCTGTTCGTATCCAATCTTTTAAAAGGCTATCCTTATAGACAATATTTTTATGTTTACTGAAAGATAGCAGTTTGAAGCTTTCCAGTTTATAACAAGTATCAATGACCTTAGGATCATCAAAGCGATCCATGGGGAAAATATCGATAAAGACACCAGAATCATAGGTTTTTGTATTTCGAGTATCAATGATTTTAGTCGTACTGTCGATTATTTTGATAAAGTTATTAAAGTAGTTCCTATCAGTTTCTAAGGCTAGGAGCTTATACTTGCTTTTTTCCTTTTGAAAAATGTTAATAAATCGTTGGTAGTCTTCTCGAGGCATGGATAAATCAATATCGTCGTCCCAAGGGATAAAGCCCTTATGTCGAACTGCCCCAATCAGAGTACCGTAGTTAATAATATAGTTGATATTGTGCTTTTTACAGAGAGTATCAATATAATCCAAAATTTCTAATTCAATCTGTTTTGCATCTTCAATGGTTAGTTGTTTCATTCTAAACTCCTATGATTTTTTGAATTTATTTTTTAAGGCTAGGACATGGTTTAAAAATTCATAGAAAATGCTATCTTTGGTGAAGACAAGTAGACCAATATAAGAGATGGCTGATAGCAAGACAATCAAACCAGTATTCATCAAAAATGGCAAATTAATGACCATATCCACAGGATACAGGAAATTAATCAGGAAATAAATTGCTACAGAGGAAAGTGAAAAGAGAGAGTATCGAACAGTATAGCTGAAGATATGTCCTAAGTGGATGAGTTGTTTTCTATGGATGAAAATGATATAGAAAACAAGTAGAGAGGCCTCTGATAGCATAGTTGTCAGTAAGTAGTATTCAGGAGCCACGATATGGTTGAAAAAGAGGAGACTATTTAAGCCCAAATTGAGTAATCCAGCAAAGACTGTATAGACTGTGATACGTTTTTCATAGCCATTTGTAAAGAGAATTTGGGAACCAAGAATGGTATCTAGTGCCAGGATAATCGTACGAAAAGCGAATAGAGAGGTTAAGATACCGCCTCCGATATATTTTTCACTACCGTAAAGTAGGATGGCATTTGGTCCTAAAACCATGAGCCCAAAACTTAAAGGAATGATAAAGAAGTTAAAGATTCGACTACCTCTATTAACCAGAGAAACATAGGCTTCTTTGTCTCCTTTACCCAAATAGTAACTGAGACGAGGCACACTCACTCCGATAGCTCCTGTTACAACACCAGCTATAACGGTCACAATTCGTTGAGCCATGGTATAGTAACTAACGTTGACATCAATCCCTGTTTTAACGAGGAAGAGACGATCCAAAAATGTGAAGAGCATATTGGCATTGGCAAAGACCAACATGGCTGTCAGAGGGAGAAAGAGCGGTTTAAAATCACTGATGTGAATTTTAACCAGCTTAATGTCTCTTTTAATCCAAAAATAACTAATCAGATAGTTAATCAGCGTCGATAAACTCATCACAAGTGTATAGACAACAATATCGTGTTCATTTTTGACAAACAGGAAAATAGAGACTAGCATCAGGATACGGATGAAGGCAGTCTTGTAAAAGAGAAAACTGTAATTTTCCAGAGCTTCATTGACCCACTCGATTGAAAAAATCTGGGCAATGAGTTGAATCCCCATAACAAGGTAGACTTTTTTGACGATTGGATTATCAGTAAAGAAGAGAGGATAAGCTAGGATATAGACAGCAGTGGTCAAAATCGTACAAGCTATGCACAAATAAAAAAGACTAGAGAAGGTTCTATTCAGATCTTTTTTGTTATCCTTGACATTACTGATGGCCCGTAAACCGTAGTTATAGACTCCATAAGTTGCAAAGGGTAAGAAAAATGACAAAATTGTGTCGACTGAGTTGAAGTAACCATAGTCAGTTCGGTCCAAGACACGCGCGACATAGGTTCCAGTTAGGATGGGAAAAATAATATTCAAGACACGAATTCCCATGTAAGATAGAGCATTTAATTTTATACTTTTCATTCAATTTACCTCGTTTTTCATTATATCATAAAGTCAGCTAATAAGAAATGAAGGGCAGTAATACTCTTCGAAAATCAAATTCAAATCACGTCAGCGTCGCCTTACCGTACTCAAGTACAGCTTACGGCTAGCTTCCTAGTTTGCTTTTTGATTTTCATTGAGTATAAGTCAAGTAATCACTTTGAAGTTTCAAATCTTAATTTTAAGTTTTCTTTAAGGAAAGTATATTATTCTGGAGAACTCTAAAATTTCACAGCCATTTATTAGTAATGACTACAGAATTCCTAGTCACTACTAGAAATGGACTAGTTTCTTTGAATAATGGAACTGCATAATCCTCCTATTCTAGAACGGGAGGGCCGGTATTTCTTTCATGATAGGACTAGATTGTGGTATAATAAAGAGAATAAGTTTTTTTAGTAAGACAAAGGAGAAAATAGATGATTTATGCAGGAATTCTTGCTGGTGGAACTGGCACACGCATGGGAATCAGTAACTTACCAAAACAATTTTTAGAGTTAGGTGATCGACCTATTTTGATTCATACAATTGAAAAATTTGTCTTGGAACCAAGTATTGAAAAAATTGTGGTTGGGGTTCATGGAGACTGGGTTTCCCATGCAGAGGATCTTGTAGATAAATATCTACCTCTTCATAAGGATCGTATCATCATTACAAAAGGTGGTGCTGACCGCAATACAAGTATTGAGAAAATCATTGAAGCCATTGATGCTTATCGTCCGCTTACTCCAGAGGATATCGTTGTTACCCACGATTCTGTTCGTCCATTTATTACACTTCGCATGATTCAAGACAATATCAAACTTGCGCAAAATCATGACGCAGTGGACACAGTGGTAGAAGCGGTTGATACTATCGTTGAAAGTACCAATGGTCAATTCATTACAGATATTCCAAATCGTGCTCACCTCTATCAAGGACAAACACCTCAAACATTCCGTTGCAAGGATTTCATGGACCTTTATGGATCTCTCTCTGCTGAAGAGAAGGAAATCTTGACAGATGCATGTAAAATCTTTGTGATCAAAGGAAAAGATGTGGCCTTGGCCAAGGGTGAATATTCAAATCTGAAGATTACAACAGTAACAGATTTGAAGATTGCAAAAAGTATGATTGAGAAAGACTAGTAAAATGATTAATCAAATTTATCAACTAACTAAGCCCAAGTTTATCAATGTCAAATACCAGGAAGAGGCTATTGACCAAGAGAATCATATCCTCATCCGCCCTAATTATATGGCGGTCTGTCATGCGGATCAGCGTTACTACCAAGGAAAACGTGATCCCAAGATTTTGAATAAAAAGCTTCCAATGGCAATGATTCACGAGTCATGTGGAACCGTTATTTCTGACCCGACAGGAACCTACGAGGTTGGGCAAAAAGTTGTCATGATTCCCAATCATCCTCCTATGCAGAGTGATGAAGAATTCTATGAGAACTACATGACAGGGACTCATTTCTTGTCTAGTGGATTTGATGGCTTTATGAGAGAGTTTGTTTCTCTTCCTAAAGATCGTGTGGTGGCTTATGATGCTATCGAAGATACGGTTGCAGCCATTACAGAGTTTGTCAGTGTCGGCATGCACGCTATGAATCGTCTATTGACCCTTGCTCATAGCAAGCGGGACCGAATCGCCGTTATCGGAGATGGAAGTTTAGCTTTTGTAGTTGCTAATATTATCAACTATACTTTGCCAGAAGCAGAGATTGTGGTTATTGGTCGTCATTGGGAAAAATTGGAACTTTTCTCATTTGCCAAAGAATGCTATATTACTGACAATATTCCTGAAGATTTGGCCTTTGACCATGCTTTTGAATGTTGTGGTGGTAATGGTACTGGACCGGCTATAAATGACCTGATTCGCTACATTCGTCCTCAGGGAACGATTCTCATGATGGGAGTTAGCGAGTATAAAGTCAATCTCAATACACGCGATGCCTTAGAAAAAGGCTTGCTCTTGGTTGGTTCCTCTCGTTCTGGTCGCATCGATTTTGAAAATGCAATCCAAATGATGGAAGTCAAGAAATTTGCCAATCGTCTTAAAAATATCCTTTATCTAGAAGAACCTGTAAGAGAAATTAAAGATATTCACCGTGTCTTTGCGACCGATTTAAACACAGCCTTTAAAACTGTGTTTAAGTGGGAAGTATAAGTGCTGGAGGTTAATTGTGGAGAAAATCATTAAAGAGAAAATTTCTTCCCTACTTAGTGAAGAAGAGGAAGTCCTCAGTGTTGAACAACTGGGGGGAATGACCAATCAAAACTATTTGGTCAAAACAACAAATAAGCAATACATCGTTAAGTTCTTTGGTAAAGGGACAGAAAAGCTGATCAATCGTCAAGATGAAAAGTACAATCTTGAACTACTAAAGGATTTAGACTTAGATGTAAAAAATTATCTTTTTGATATTGATGCTGGTATCAAAGTAAATGAGTATATCGAATCTGCGATTACGCTTGATTCAACGTCAATCAAGACCAAGTTTGATAAAATTGCTCCAATTTTACAAACCATTCATGCTTCTGGCAAGGAATTAAGAGGAGAATTTGCTCCTTTTGAAGAAATCAAAAAATACGAATCCTTGATTGAAGAACAAATTCCTTATGCTAACTATGAAGTTGTTCGAGAAGAAGTCTTCTCCTTAGAGAAAAGACTGGCTGACTTAGGTGTTGACAGAAAATCTTGTCATATCGATTTGGTCCCTGAAAACTTTATCGAATCACCTCAAGGACGACTTTATCTGATTGACTGGGAATATTCATCAATGAACGATCCAATGTGGGATTTGGCTGCCCTCTTTTTAGAGTCTGAATTCACTCGTCAAGAGGAAGAAGCCTTCTTATCTCACTATGAGAGTGAGCAAACACCTGTCTCTCGTGAAAAGATTGCCATTTATAAAATTTTACAAGATGCTATTTGGAGTCTATGGACTGTCTATAAGGAAGAGCAAGGTGCAGATTTTGGTGACTATGGTGTGAGTCGTTACCAAAGAGCTGTTAAAGGTCTGGCCTATTATGGAGGTTCAGATGAAAAATAAAAATGGAGTTTCTTTTGGTCTACTCTCAGGTATTTTCTGGGGTTTAGGTCTAACGATTAGTGCTTACATCTTTTCAATTTTTACAGATTTGTCGCCCTTTGTGGTGGCCGCTGCTCACGATTTCTTGAGTATCTTTATCTTACTAGCTTTTCTCTTGGTAAAAGAAGGAAAAGTTCGTCTCTCAATTTTCTTAAATATTCGCAATGTTAGTGTTATCATCGGAGCCTTGCTAGCAGGCCCTATCGGTATGCAGGCCAATCTTTACGCGGTTAAGTATATCGGAAGTTCCTTAGCTTCATCTGTGTCGGCTATTTACCCTGCGATTTCAGTTTTATTGGCTTTCTTCTTTTTGAAGCACAAGATTTCGAAAAATACTGTGTTTGGGATCGTCTTGATTATTGGAGGGATTATTGCTCAGACCTATAAGGTTGAACAGGTCAATTCCTTCTACATTGGGATTCTCTGTGCTTTGGTTTGTGCTATTGCATGGGGAAGTGAGAGTGTCCTTAGCTCCTTTGCCATGGAAAGTGAATTGAGTGAAATCGAAGCCCTCTTAATCCGTCAAGTAACTTCATTCTTGTCCTATCTTGTGATTGTGCTCTTCTCTCATCAGTCATTTACCGCAGTAGCCAATGAACAATTGCTAGGTCTCATGATTGTCTTTGCAGCCTTTGATATGATTTCCTACTTGGCTTATTATATCGCTATCAATCGCTTGCAACCAGCCAAGGCTACAGGCTTGAATGTGAGCTATGTAGTTTGGACAGTCTTGTTCGCAGTTGTTTTCTTGGGTGCACCGCTAGATATGCTGACAATTATTACGTCACTTGTCGTCATTGCTGGAGTTTATATTATTATTAAAGAATAAAGGAGATTCGTGTGAAAGCCATTATCTTAGCAGCGGGATTGGGAACTCGCTTGCGTCCTATGACTGAAAATACCCCTAAAGCCTTGGTTCAGGTTAATCAAAAACCTTTGATTGAATACCAAATTGAGTTTCTAAAAGAAAAAGGAATCCATGACATCATCATCATTGTTGGTTATCTTAAAGAACAATTCGATTACTTGAAAGAGAAATACGGTGTTCGCCTCGTTTTCAATGATAAATACGCTGATTACAATAACTTTTACTCTCTCTATCTTGTAAAAGAAGAGTTGGCTAACAGCTATGTTATTGATGCGGATAACTATCTCTTCAAAAATATGTTCCGCAATGATTTGACACGTTCGACTTATTTTAGTGTTTATCGTGAAGATTGTACCAACGAATGGTTCTTGGTCTATGGAGATGACTATAAGGTTCAAGACATTACTGTTGATAGTAAGGCAGGTCGCATCCTTAGTGGTGTATCCTTCTGGGATGCTCCAACTGCAGAAAAGATTGTCAGCTTTATCGATAAGGCTTATGCAAGTGGCGAATTTGTTGATCTCTACTGGGACAATATGGTTAAGGATAATATCAAAGAGCTGGATATCTATGTTGAAGAATTAGAAGGCAATAGCATCTATGAGATCGATAGTGTCCAAGATTATCATAAATTAGAAGAAATTCTTAAAAACGAAAATTAAAGATTCTAACATCTGGCTAAAATAGTCGGATGTTTTTTTGATTTTTTTACGAATAAATAGATGAGTAGAAAAAGAAATGGAGTTATTTATGAAAATCACAAACTATGAAATCTATAAGTTGAAAAAATCAGGTTTGAGCAATCAACAGATTTTGAACGTTCTAGAATACGGTGAGAATGTCGATCAGGAACTTTTATTGGGTGACATTGCAGAAATTTCAGGTTGCCGAAATCCAGCTGTTTTTATGGAGCGTTATTTTCAGATAGACGATACGCATTTGGAGAAGGAGTTTCAAAAATTTCCATCTTTCTCTATTTTAGATGACTGTTATCCTTGGGATTTGAGTGAAATATATGATGCGCCTGTACTTTTATTTTACAAGGGAAATCTGGACCTCTTGAAATTTCCTAAGGTAGCGGTCGTAGGAAGTCGTGCTTGTAGCAAACAGGGAGCTAAGTCAGTTGAAAAAGTCATTCAGGGCTTGGAAAATGAACTGGTTATCGTCAGTGGACTGGCCAAGGGCATTGACACAGCAGCTCATATGGCAGCTCTTCAGAATGGCGGAAAAACCATTGCAGTGATTGGAACAGGACTGGATGTGTTTTATCCTAAAGCCAATAAACGCTTGCAAGACTACATCGGCAATGACCATCTGGTTCTAAGTGAATACGGACCTGGTGAACAACCTCTGAAATTTCATTTTCCTGCCCGTAATCGTATCATTGCTGGACTTTGTCGTGGTGTGATTGTAGCAGAGGCTAAGATGCGCTCAGGTAGTCTCATTACCTGTGAGAGGGCAATGGAAGAAGGGCGCGATGTCTTTGCTATTCCTGGTAGCATTTTAGATGGACTATCAGATGGATGCCATCATTTGATTCAAGAAGGGGCAAAATTGGTCACCAGCGGGCAAGATGTTCTTTCGGAATTTGAATTTTAAGGCGAAATTTTTCCTTCAACGGTCGGTTAACAAACAGAAACTTTTCAAAAAAATAACTTTTTATCTTGACAAGGTCTAGAAAACTTGGTATCATATAAAAGTTGAGAAAAGCAGAAGTGAGAGCTTCTCGCCTTGTGACATTAAGTTGCCTGGCCCTACGGATGAAAAGTTTCTAAGAAACGCTATCATAACGTGCGGGCTTGTATATTTACGAGTCCGCTATTGTTTTTCTCTAATAAAACAAAAGAGGTGAAAACCATAGCAAAGCAAGACTTATTCATCAATGATGAGATTCGTGTACGTGAAGTTCGCTTGATTGGTCTTGAAGGAGAACAGCTAGGCATCAAGCCACTCAGTGAAGCGCAAGCTTTGGCTGATAACGCTAATGTTGACCTAGTATTGATTCAACCCCAAGCCAAACCGCCTGTTGCAAAAATTATGGACTACGGTAAGTTCAAATTTGAGTACCAGAAGAAGCAAAAAGAACAACGTAAAAAACAAAGTGTTGTTACTGTGAAAGAAGTTCGTCTAAGTCCAACTATTGACAAGGGTGACTTTGATACAAAACTTCGCAATGCACGCAAATTCCTTGAAAAAGGAAATAAAGTTAAGGTATCTATTCGCTTTAAGGGTCGTATGATTACCCATAAAGAGATTGGTGCAAAAGTTTTAGCCGAGTTTGCTGAAGCAACTCAAGATATTGCCATCATCGAACAACGTGCTAAAATGGATGGACGTCAAATGTTCATGCAATTGGCGCCAGCGACTGACAAAAAATAATTGTCAGAAAGTTAAATAAAGGAGAAAAAATCATGCCAAAACAAAAAACACACCGCGCATCAGCTAAACGTTTCAAACGTACAGGTTCTGGTGGACTTAAACGTTTCCGTGCTTACACTTCTCACCGTTTCCACGGAAAAACTAAGAAACAACGTCGTCATCTTCGTAAAGCATCTATGGTGCATTCAGGAGATTACAAACGTATCAAAGCAATGCTTACTCGCTTGAAATAATAGCTTGACTGTAAGTAAACAATTCTAGGAAATATTTGGAGGAAATAAAACATGGCACGTGTTAAAGGTGGCGTTGTATCACGCAAACGTCGTAAACGTATTCTTAAATTAGCAAAAGGTTACTATGGAGCTAAACACATCTTGTTCCGTACTGCAAAAGAACAAGTAATGAACTCTTACTACTATGCATACCGTGACCGTCGTCAGAAAAAACGTGACTTCCGCAAATTGTGGATTACTCGTATCAATGCGGCAGCTCGTATGAACGGACTTTCATACTCACAATTGATGCATGGTTTGAAATTGGCTGAGATCGAAGTTAACCGTAAAATGCTTGCTGACTTGGCTGTTAATGACGCAGCGGCTTTCACAGCTCTTGCAGATGCAGCTAAAGCAAAACTTGGTAAATAATAACTGATAAGACTGGAACAGGATTGTCCCAGTCTTTTTAAAAATAAAGGAGAAAAATATGGCTTCAAAAATGCTACACACTTGCTTGCGAGTAGAAAATCTCGAAAAATCAATTGCATTTTATCAAGATGCTTTTGGTTTTAAAGAATTGCGTCGCAGAGATTTTCCAGACCATGCCTTCACGATTGTCTATCTAGGTCTTGAGGGTGATGACTATGAGTTGGAGTTGACTTATAACTACGATCATGGTCCTTATGTGGTTGGAGATGGATTTGCCCATATCGCCCTCAGTACACCTGATCTTGAAGCGCTTCATCAAGAGCACAGTGCCAAAGGTTATGAAGTGACTGAACCAAATGGTCTACCAGGAACGGCACCTAACTATTACTTTGTCAAAGACCCTGATGGCTACAAGGTAGAAGTCATTCGTGAAAAATAATCTCGTGAGGTCAAGTAGAATGTTCGTTTTCTACTTGACTTTTTTTAGCTGAAAGAGTATACTAATAAAAATTTAACCTTTAAGGGGAGTCCAGAGAGACTCACAAGGTGTCAGATAAAAGAATAGTATAATTTTCTAGAGGGGACTTTTTGAGTGTGCTCTCTTCTGTTGTACAATTTTAACTGAGGCCTTGCACTAGCAAGGTCTTTTCTTTATCTGGTCCCCTTAAAATTTAAGGAGGAAAAGTCATGAATCCCACATGTAAGAAACGTTTGGGTGCAATTCGTTTGGAAACCATGAAGGTGGTTGCACAGGAGGAAATCGCGCCAGCAATCTTTGAATTAGTCCTAGAAGGAGAAATGGTTGAAGCCATGCGAGCAGGCCAATTTCTTCATCTGCGTGTGCCTGATGATGCCCATCTTTTGCGTCGCCCTATTTCGATTTCGTCTATTGATAAGATTAAGAAGCAGTGTCGCCTTATTTATCGGATTGAGGGAGCTGGAACAGCTATTTTTTCAACCTTAGGTCAGGGAGATACTCTTGATGTGATGGGGCCTCAGGGAAATGGTTTTGACTTGTCTGACCTAGATGAGCAAAGTCAGGTTCTCCTTGTTGGTGGGGGGATTGGTGTACCACCCTTGTTTGAGGTGGCCAAGGAATTGTATGCGCGTGGTGTGAAAGTAGTGACAGTCCTTGGTTTTGCCAACAAGGATGCTGTTATTTTAGAGGCGGAATTGGCTCAATATGGCCAGGTCTTTGTAACGACAGATGATGGCTCTTATGGCACTAAAGGAAATGTTTCGGTTATCATCAATGATTTAGACAGTCAGTTTGATGCTGTTTACTCATGTGGGGCTCCAGGAATGATGAAGTATATCAATCAAACCTTTTATGACCACCCAAGAGCCTATCTGTCTCTGGAATCTCGTATGGCTTGTGGGATGGGGGCTTGCTATGCCTGCGTCCTAAAAGTGCCAGAAAGCGAGACGGTCAGCCAACGCGTCTGTGAAGATGGCCCTGTTTTCCGCACAGGAACAGTTGTATTGTAAGGAGAAAATCATGACTACAAATCGTTTACAAGTTTCTCTACCGGGCTTGGATTTGAAAAATCCGATCATTCCAGCATCAGGCTGTTTTGGTTTTGGAAAAGAGTATGCCAAGTACTATGATTTAGACCTTTTAGGTTCTATTATGATCAAGGCGACAACCCTTGAACCACGCTTTGGCAATCCAACTCCAAGGGTGGCAGAAACACCTGCTGGCATGCTTAATGCAATTGGTTTGCAAAATCCTGGTTTGGAAGTTGTTTTGGCTGAAAAATTACCTTGGCTAGAAAGAGAGTATCCAAATCTTCCTATTATTGCCAATGTAGCTGGTTTTTCAAAACAAGAATATGCAGCCGTTTCTCGTGGAATTTCCAAGGCAGCCAATGTAAAGGCTATCGAGCTCAATATTTCTTGTCCCAATGTCGACCACTGTAATCACGGACTTTTGATTGGTCAAGATCCTGATCTGGCTTATGATGTGGTGAAAGCAGCTGTGGAAGCGTCTGATGTGCCAGTTTATGTCAAATTAACCCCTAGTGTGACGGATATCGTCACTGTCGCAAAAGCTGCAGAAGATGCGGGAGCAAGTGGATTAACTATGATCAATACTCTAGTTGGAATGCGCTTTGACCTCAAAACTAGAAAACCAATCTTGGCCAATGGAACAGGTGGAATGTCTGGTCCAGCAGTCTTTCCAGTAGCCCTCAAACTCATCCGCCAAGTCGCCCAAACAACAGACCTGCCTATCATTGGAATGGGAGGAGTGGATTCGGCTGAGGCTGCCTTAGAAATGTATCTGGCCGGGGCATCTGCAATCGGAGTTGGAACAGCCAACTTTACCAATCCTTATGCCTGTCCTGATATCATCGAAAATTTACCAAAAGTTATGGACAAATACGGCATTAGTAGTCTGGAAAATCTCCGCAAGGAAGTAAAAGAGTCTCTGAGGTAAACTGCAATCAATCTGTTCTTGATTTTTTATTCGTTTGTAATATGAATTTAGGAGAATTTTGGTACAATAAAATAAATAAGAACAGAGGAAGAAGGTTAATGAAGAAAGTAAGATTTATTTTTTTAGCCCTGCTATTTTTCTTAGCTAGACCAGACAGTGTAATGGCCAGTGATGGTACTTGGCAAGGAAAACAATACCTGAAAGCAGACGGCAGTCAAGCAGCGAATGAGTGGGTTTTTGATGCTCACTATCAATCTTGGTTTTATATAAAAGAAGATGCCAACTATGCTGAAAATGAATGGCTGAAACAAGGTGATGACTACTTTTATCTCAAATTTGGTGGCTATATGGCCAAGTCAGAATGGGTAGAAGATAAGGGAGCCTTCTATTATCTTGACCAAAATGGAAAGATGAAAAGAAATGCTTGGGTAGGTACTTCCTATGTCGGTGCTACAGGTGCCAAGGTAATAGAAGACTGGGTATTTGATTCTCAATACGACGCTTGGTTTTATATCAAAGCAGATGGACAACACGCAGAGAAAGAATGGCTCCAAATCAAGGGGAAGGACTATTATTTTAAATCTGGTGGTTATTTACTAACAAGTCAGTGGATTGACCAGGCTTATGTGAATGCCACTGGCGCCAAAGTACAGCAAGGTTGGCTTTTTGACAAACAATATCAATCTTGGTTTTACATCAAAGAAAATGGAAATCATGCTGACAAAGAATGGATTTTCGAAAATGGTCACTATTATTATCTAAAATCCGGTGGCTATATGGCAGCCAATGAATGGATTTGGGATAAGGAGTCATGGTTTTACCTCAAGTCTGATGGCAAAATGGCTGAGAAAGAATGGGTCTATGATTCTAAAAGTCAAGCTTGGTACTACTTCAAATCTGGTGGCTACATGGTGAAAAATGAGACAGTAGATGGTTATCAGCTTGGAAACGATGGTAAATGGCTTGGAGAAAAAGCTACAAATGAAAATGCTGCTTATTATCAAGTAGTACCTGTCACAGCAAATGTTTATGATGCAAATGGTGAAAAGCTGTCCTATATATCGCAAGGTAGTGTTGTTTGGCTAGATAAGGATAGAAAAAGTGATGACAAGCGCTTGGCTATTACTATTTCTGGTTTGTCAGGTTATATGAAAACAGAAGATTTACAAGCGCTAGATGCTAGTAAGGACTTTATCCCTTATTATGAGAGTGATGGGCACCGTTTTTATCACTATGTGGCTCAGAATGCTAGTATCCCAGTAGCTGCTCATCTTTCTGATATGGAAGTAGGCAAGAAATATTATTCGGCAGATGGGCTGCATTTTGATGGTTTTAAGCTTGAAAATCCCTTCCTTTTCAAAGACTTGACAGAGGCTACAAACTATAGTGCTGAGGATTTGGATAAGGTATTTAGTTTGCTAAATATTAATAATAGCCTCTTAGAAAATAAGGGAGCTACTTTTAAGGAAGCCGAAGAACATTACCATATCAATGCCCTTTACCTCCTTGCCCATAGTGCCTTAGAAAGCGACTGGGGACGTAGCAAGATTGCAAGAGATAAGAATAATTTCTTTGGTATTACAGCCTATGATACGACCCCTTACCTTTCTGCCAAGACATTTGATGATGTGGATAAGGGTATTTTAGGAGCAACCAAGTGGATTAAGGAAAATTATATCGATAGGGGCAGAACTTTCCTTGGGAACAAGGCGTCTGGTATGAATGTGGAATATGCCTCAGACCCTTATTGGGGCGAAAAAATTGCTAGTGTGATGATGAAAATCAACGAGAAACTAGGTGGCAAAGATTAGTCCTATAATTGAATATGATTTGAGTATAAGCTAAAAATCCTGATTACAAGTAAAATCAGGATTTTTTCATGGATGCGATTTTTTCTGGGTCTGGTGTAACGCGGAGGGTCTTTTGTCCGGTATAGGTTACAAAGCCAGGTTTTCCACCAGTTGGTTTGTTGAGTTTCTTGACTTCAATCATATCCACCTGCACCAGATTTGACAGGCGACCTTGAGAGAAGTAGGCGGCCAGCTCTGCTGCGTCTGTCTTGACTTCATCAGATGGGGCTAGGTTGCCTGAGATGACAACATGACTTCCAGGAATGTCCTTGGCATGGAACCAAAGTTCCTCCTTGCGGGCCATTTTAAAGGTTAGTTCCTCGTTTTGTAGGTTGTTTCGGCCGACATAGATGATGGTTTTGCCATCGCTTGCTAGGTATTGTTCTGGTTTTTTGCGTTTCTGGATTTTCTCCCGTTGTCTTCTGCGGATAAAACCTGTTTGAATCAATTCTTCACGGATTTCAGCGATTTCTTCTAGTCCAGCTTGGTTGAGGACGGTCTCCACACTTTCCAGATAGAGAATAGTGTCCTTGGTTTCTTCAATCAAATCAGTCAAGTATTTGACAGCTTCTTTGAGTTTCTGGTACCGTTTGAAATAGCGTTGGGCATTCTGGTTGGGAGTCAGAGCCTTATCAAGCGCAATCGTGATAGGTTGGTTGGTGTAGTAGTTTTCTAGGATAACCTGGTCTTGGTCGTTAGGCACTTGGTGGAGGAAGGTTGTCAGCAATTCCCCTTTTTGACGAAATTCTTCAGCATTGTCTGTCGCCAGTAATTCTTTTTCCTGTTTTTTGAGTTTGTGTCGGTTTTTCTGAAGTTCATTTTCAACACGACGAATCAGTTCGCTGGCTTGCTGTTTGACACGGTCGCGCTCAGCCTTGTCCTTATAGTAGGTGTCCAACAAATCCGAAAGGTTGGCAAAAGGCTCTCCCACTTGATTTGCAAAAGGAATTGGACTGAAGGAAGTCTCAGTCAAGCATGGCTTAGTTTCTTGACTGAAAAAGTCACGGAAAGTAGATAGTTTATCGGTAATCAGTATGTTTTCCAATTCATTTGCTGTATCACGTCCCAGACCTTGAAAGAAGTTTTGAAGGTTCTTAGCTGTCGTTTCCTGTGTTTGCAGGATTTCAAAGAGTTTTTCATCCTTGATAGTAAAAGGATTGAGAGATTCCGTACTTGGCGGAGCGATATAGGTCGATCCAGGGAGCAAGGTGCGGTAGCTATTTTGTGAAAAGCCAACGTGTTTAATGACTTCGAGGATTTTATGACTGCTTTTATCGACCAGTAGAATATTACTGTGTTTACCCATGATTTCGATAATCAAGGTAGCCTGAATATGGTCTCCAATCTCGTTTTTATTGGAAACTGTCATTTCAACAATACGGTCATTTTCCACTTGCTCAATTGACTCAATCAGGGCCCCCTGCAAATACTTTCTCAAAACCATGATAAAGGTGGAAGGTTGGGCTGGATTTTCAAAAGTCGTTTGGGTCAGCTGAATGCGTCCAAAAACAGGATGGGCAGAAAGGAGCAGACGATGGCTTTGGCGATTGCTGCGGATTTGCAAGACCAACTCTTGTTCAAAAGGCTGATTGATTTTCTGGATGCGACCGTTCACTAACTCTCTTCGCAATTCCTCAACCATGTGGTGTAAAAAAAATCCGTCAAATGACATCGTTCTCTCCTTGTGATTGTATTCCATAGTATTATATCAAAAAGGTAGAATAAAATCATAGAAATGTGGTATAATAAAGCCAAGTAAAGAGAAACGAGAAGCACATGTATATTGAAATGGTAGATGAAACTGGACAAGTTTCAAAAGAAATGTTGCAACAAACCCAAGAAATTTTGGAATTTGCAGCCCAAAAATTAGGCAAAGAAGACAAGGAGATGGCAGTTACCTTTGTGACTAATGAACGTAGTCATGAACTCAATCTGGAGTATCGTGACACCGACCGTCCGACAGATGTCATCAGCCTTGAATATAAGCCAGAGTTGGAAATTGCCTTTGACGAAGAGGATTTACTTGAAAATCCAGAATTGGCAGAGATGATGTCTGAGTTTGATGCCTATATTGGGGAACTTTTCATCTCTATCGATAAGGCTCATGAGCAGGCCGAGGAATATGGCCACAGCTTTGAGCGTGAGATGGGCTTCTTGGCAGTACACGGCTTTTTACATATCAACGGCTATGATCACTACACTCCGGAAGAAGAAGCGGAGATGTTCGGTTTACAAGAAGAAATTTTGACAGCCTATGGACTCACAAGACAATAAACGAAAATGGAAAAATCGTGACCTGATATCCAGTTTAGAATTTGCTATCACAGGGATTTTTACTGCTATCAAGGAAGAACGAAATATGAGAAAACATGCAGTGACGGCTCTTGTAGTCATTCTTGCAGGTTTTGTTTTTCAGGTGTCACGAATCGAATGGCTCTTTCTCCTATTGAGCATTTTCTTGGTAGTAGCTTTTGAAATTATCAATTCTGCTATTGAAAATGTGGTGGATTTGGCCAGTCACTATCACTTTTCCATGCTGGCTAAAAATGCCAAGGATATGGCGGCTGGCGCGGTATTAGTGGTCTCTCTTTTCGCAGCTATAACAGGCGCATTGATTTTTCTCCCACGAATCTGGGATTTATTATTTTAAACAGTAAGAGGAAATTATGACTTTTAAATCAGGCTTTGTAGCCATTTTAGGACGTCCCAATGTTGGGAAGTCAACCTTTTTGAATCACGTTATGGGGCAAAAGATTGCCATCATGAGTGACAAGGCGCAGACAACGCGCAACAAAATCATGGGAATTTACACGACTGATAAGGAACAAATCGTCTTTATCGACACACCAGGGATTCACAAGCCTAAAACGGCCCTTGGAGATTTCATGGTAGAATCTGCCTATAGCACCCTTCGTGAAGTGGATACCGTTCTTTTTATGGTACCTGCGGATGAAGCGCGTGGTAAGGGAGATGACATGATTATTGAGCGTCTCAAGGCTGCCAAGGTTCCAGTGATTTTGGTGGTGAACAAGATTGATAAGGTTCACCCAGACCAGCTTTTGTCTCAGATTGATGATTTCCGTAATCAGATGGACTTCAAGGAAATTGTTCCAATCTCAGCCCTTCAAGGAAATAACGTGTCTCGTCTAGTGGATATTTTGAGTGAAAATCTGGATGAAGGTTTCCAATATTTCCCGTCTGACCAAATCACAGACCATCCAGAACGATTCTTGGTTTCAGAAATGGTTCGTGAGAAAGTCTTGCACCTAACTCGTGAAGAAATTCCGCATTCTGTCGCAGTAGTTGTGGATTCTATGAAACGAGACGAAGAGACAGACAAGGTTCACATCCGTGCAACCATCATGGTCGAGCGCGATAGCCAAAAAGGGATTATCATCGGTAAAGGTGGTGCTATGCTTAAGAAAATTGGTAGTATGGCCCGTCGTGATATCGAACTCATGCTAGGAGACAAGGTCTTCCTAGAAACCTGGGTCAAGGTCAAGAAAAACTGGCGCGATAAAAAGCTAGATTTGGCTGACTTTGGTTATAATGAAAAAGAATATTAAGTAGAGGTGGGCTCATGCCTGCTTCTTGTTTTTACAGAAGGAGGACTTATGCCTGAATTACCTGAGGTTGAAACCGTTCGTCGTGGCTTAGAAAAATTGATTTTGGGAAAGAAGATTTCGAGTGTAGAAATTCGCTATCCCAAGATGATTAAGACAGATTTGGACGAGTTTCGAAAGGAAGTGCCTGGTCAGATTGTTGAGTCAATGGGACGTCGGGGCAAATATTTGCTTTTCTGCCTGACAGACAAGGTCTTGATTTCCCATTTGCGCATGGAGGGCAAGTATTTTTACTATCCAGACCAAGCACCTGAACGCAAACATGCCCATGTTTTCTTCCAGTTTGCGGATGGTGGCACGCTTGTTTATGAGGATGTACGTAAGTTTGGTACTATGGAACTCTTGTCTCCTGACCTTTTGGACGCCTACTTTATTTCTAAAAAATTAGGTCCTGAACCAATCGAACAAGACTTTGATGTGCAGATTTTTCAAGCCGCCCTAGCCAAGTCCAAAAAGCCTATCAAATCCCATCTCCTAGACCAGACCTTGGTAGCTGGACTTGGCAATATCTATGTGGATGAGGTTCTCTGGCGAGCTCAGGTTCATCCGGCAAGACCTTCCCAGACTTTGACAGCAGAAGAAGCGACAGCTATTCATGACCAAACCATTGCTGTATTGGGACAGGCTGTTGAAAAAGGTGGTTCCACCATTCGGACCTATACCAATGCCTTTGGGGAAGATGGAACCATGCAGGATTTTCATCAAGTCTATGACAAGGCTGGTCAAGAATGTTCACGTTGTGGTACCATCATTGAGAAAATTCAACTAGGCGGACGTGGAACCCACTTTTGTCCAAACTGTCAAAGGAGGGACTGATGGGAAAAATCATTGGAATCACTGGGGGAATTGCCTCTGGTAAGTCAACTGTGACAAATTTTCTAAGAAAGCAAGGTTTTCAAGTAGTGGATGCCGACGCAGTCGTCCACCAACTACAGAAACCTGGTGGTCGTCTGTTTCAGGCTCTAGTCCAGCACTTTGGGCAAGAAATCATCCTTGAAAACGGAGAACTTAATCGCCCTCTCCTAGCTAGTCTCATCTTTTCAAATCCTGAAGAACGAGAATGGTCTAAGCAAATCCAAGGAGAGATTATCCGTGAGGAACTAGCTACGTTGAGAGACCAGTTGGCTCAGACAGAAGAGATTTTCTTCATGGATATTCCCCTGCTTTTTGAACAAGACTATAGTTCTTGGTTTGATGAGACATGGTTAGTCTATGTGGATAGAGAGGTCCAAGTAGAACGCTTAATGAAAAGGGATCAGCTATCCAAGAATGAAGCTGAGTCGCGTCTGGCAGCCCAGTGGCCTTTAGAAAAAAAGAAAGATTTGGCCAGCCATGTTTTAAACAACAATGGAAATCAGGACCAGCTTCTTACTCAGGTGTTCTCCCTGCTTGAGGGAGGTAAGCAAGATGACAGAGATTAACTGGAAGGATAATCTGCGCATTGCTTGGTTTGGTAATTTTCTGACAGGAGCCAGTATTTCTTTGGTTGTGCCTTTTATGCCCATCTTTGTGGAAAATCTAGGTGTAGGGAGTGAGCAAGTTGCTTTTTATGCAGGTTTAGTTATTTCTGTCTCTGCCATTTCCGCAGCGCTCTTTTCTCCTATCTGGGGTATCCTTGCTGACAAATACGGTCGAAAGCCCATGATGATTCGAGCAGGCATGGCCATGACTATCACTATGGGAGGCTTGGCCTTTGTGCCCAATATCTATTGGTTAATCTTTCTTCGGTTATTAAACGGTGTATTTGCGGGTTTTGTTCCTAATGCCACAGCTTTGATAGCCAGTCAAGTTCCCAAGGAGAAATCAGGCTCTGCCTTAGGTACTTTGTCTACAGGCGTAGTTGCAGGTACTCTAACTGGTCCCTTTATCGGTGGCTTTATCGCAGAATTATTTGGCATTCGTACTGTTTTCTTACTGGTTGGTAGTTTTCTGTTCTTAGCTGCTGTTTTGACTATTTGCTTTATCAAGGAAGATTTTCAACCAGTAGCCAAGGAAAAGGCCATCCCAACAAAGGAATTATTTACATCAGTTAAATACCCCTATCTCTTGGTCAACCTCTTTCTGACCAGTTTTGTCATCCAATTTTCAGCCCAATCAATCGGCCCTATCTTAGCTCTGTATGTACGCGACTTAGGACAGACAGAGAATCTTCTTTTTGTATCTGGTTTGATTGTATCCAGTATGGGCTTTTCCAGTATGATGAGTGCAGGAGTCATGGGAAAGCTAGGTGACAAGGTGGGCAACCATCGCCTCTTGGTTGTAGCCCAGTTTTATTCAGTCATCATCTATCTCCTCTGTGCCAATGCCTCTAGCCCCCTTCAACTAGGACTTTATCGTTTCCTCTTTGGATTGGGAACCGGTGCCCTGATTCCCGGGGTTAATGCCCTACTCAGCAAAATGACTCCCAAAGCCGGCATTTCGAGGGTCTTTGCCTTCAATCAGGTATTCTTTTATCTGGGAGGTGTCGTTGGTCCCATGGCAGGTTCTGCAGTAGCAGGTCAATTTGGCTACCATGCAGTCTTTTATGCGACAAGCCTTTGTGTTGCCTTTAGTTGTCTCTTTAACCTTCTTCAATTTCGAACATTATTAAAAGTAAAGGAAATCTAGTGCGAGTAAAAATTAATCTCAAATGCTCCTCTTGTGGCAGTATCAATTACCTAACCAGTAAAAATTCAAAAACCCATCCAGACAAGATTGAGGTTTTAAAGTATTGTCCCAAGGAAAGAAAAGTAACCCTACATCTTGAATCTAAGTAGATTTTATGGTAAAATAATAGGGATTTTAAGGAGTTTGATATGTATAACCTATTATTAACCATTTTATTAGTATTATCTGTTGTGATTGTGATTGCGATTTTCATGCAACCAACTAAAAACCAATCCAGCAATGTATTTGATGCCAGTTCAGGTGATTTGTTTGAACGCAGTAAAGCACGCGGTTTTGAAGCTGTAATGCAGCGTTTGACAGGGATTTTAGTCTTTTTCTGGCTAGCCATTGCCTTAGCATTGACGGTATTATC
Source organism: Streptococcus pseudopneumoniae (assembly GCF_001072315.1). Classification (GTDB taxonomy): domain Bacteria; phylum Bacillota; class Bacilli; order Lactobacillales; family Streptococcaceae; genus Streptococcus; species Streptococcus pseudopneumoniae_R. Next base: position 41,085 of record NZ_JVLI01000095.1, read on the forward strand.
AAGTAGATAAGAAAATAATGGGCAGGACTAGGTCTTTGCCTCTTTTTATTTTTAAAAGATATTTGAGAAGGTTTTACAGTAAAAGAAAATAAAAAATCTAGAAAGAAAATATGAAAGATAGAATAAAAGAATATTTACAAGACAAGGGAAAGGTAACGGTCAATGACTTGGTTCAGGCTTTGGGAAAAGACGGGTCCAAGGATTTTCGTGAGTTGATTAAAACCTTGTCCTTAATGGAAAGAAAGCACCAGATTCGCTTTGAAGAAGATGGCAGTCTGACCTTGGAAGATAAGAAAAAACATGAGATTACTCTCAAGGGGATTTTTCATGCCCATAAAAATGGTTTTGGCTTTGTTAGTCTGGAAGGCGAGGAGGACGACCTTTTTGTAGGGAAAAACGATGTCAACTATGCTATTGATGGCGATACTGTTGAGGTTGTCATCAAGAAAGTAGCTGACCGAAACAAGGGAACAGCAGCAGAAGCCAAAATTATCGATATTCTAGAACACAGTTTGACAACCGTTGTCGGTCAAATCGTTCTAGATCAGGAAAAGCCTAAGTATGCTGGCTACATCCGTTCGAAAAATCAAAAAATCAGTCAACCGATCTATGTTAAGAAACCAGCCCTTAAACTAGAGGGAACAGAAGTTCTTAAGGTCTTTATCGACAAATACCCAAGCAAGAAACATGATTTCTTTGTAGCTAGTGTCCTCGATGTGGTGGGGCATTCAACGGATGTCGGAATTGATGTTCTTGAGGTTTTGGAGTCTATGGATATTGTATCCGAGTTTCCAGAAGCTGTTGTCAAGGAAGCAGAAAGTGTGCCTGATGCTCCGTCTCAAAAGGATATGGAAGGCCGTCTGGACTTGAGAGATGAGATAACCTTTACCATTGACGGTGCTGATGCAAAGGATTTGGACGATGCGGTGCACATCAAGGCCTTGAAAAATGGTAATATTGAACTTGGAGTTCACATCGCAGACGTTTCCTACTATGTGACTGAGGGTTCTGCCCTGGACAAGGAAGCCCTTAACCGCGCGACTTCAGTCTATGTGACAGACCGTGTTGTACCAATGCTTCCAGAACGACTATCAAATGGCATCTGCTCCCTCAATCCTCAAGTTGACCGCTTGACTCAGTCTGCCATTATGGAGATTGATAAACATGGTCGTGTAGTCAACTACACCATCACACAAACTGTTATCAAGACTAGCTTCCGTATGACCTATAGCGATGTAAATGATATCTTAGCGGGCGATGTGGAAAAGAGACAAGAATATCAGAAAATTGTTCCAAGTATCGAACTCATGGCCAGACTTCATGAAACTTTAGAAAATATGCGTATGAAACGTGGAGCTCTCAATTTTGATACCAATGAAGCCAAGATTTTAGTGGATAAACAAGGTAAGCCTGTTGATATCGTTCTTCGTCAGCGTGGTGTTGCCGAGCGCATGATTGAGTCCTTTATGTTGATGGCCAACGAAACAGTTGCCGAGCATTTCAGCAAGTTGGAGCTACCTTTCATTTATCGTATCCATGACGAGCCTAAGGCTGAAAAGGTTCAGAAGTTTATTGATTATGCTTCGAGCTTTGGCTTGCGCATTTATGGGACTGCCAGTGAGATTAGCCAAGAGGCCCTCCAAGACATCATGCGTACTGTTGAGGGAGAACCTTATGCGGATGTATTGTCCATGATGCTTCTTCGCTCTATGCAGCAGGCTCGCTATTCGGAGCACAATCACGGCCACTATGGATTAGCGGCTGACTATTACACTCACTTTACTAGTCCGATTCGTCGTTATCCAGACCTTCTTGTTCACCGTATGATTCGGGATTACGGCCGTTCTAAAGAAATAGCAGAGCATTTTGAACAAGTGATTCCTGGGATTGCGACCCAGTCTTCCAACCGGGAACGTCGTGCTATTGAGGCTGAACGTGAAGTCGAAGCCATGAAAAAGGCTGAGTACATGGAGGAATATGTAGGCGAAGAGTACGATGCGGTTGTATCAAGTATTGTCAAGTTCGGTCTCTTTGTCGAATTGCCAAACACAGTTGAAGGATTGATTCACATCACAAATCTACCTGAATTTTATCATTTCAATGAGCGGGATTTGACCCTTCGTGGAGAGAAATCAGGTATTACCTTCCGTGTCGGGCAGCAGATTCGTATTCGAGTTGAAAGAGCGGATAAAATGACTGGAGAGATTGATTTTTCATTCGTACCTAGTGAGTTTGATGTGATTGAAAAAGGCTTGAAACAGTCTAGTCGTAATGAAAGAGGACGTGGTTCAAATCGTCGTTCAGATAAGAAGGAAGACAAAAGAAAATCAGGACGCTCAAATGATAAGCGCAAGCATTCATAAAAAGACAAGAAGAAAAAAGGGAAGAAACCTTTTTACAAGGAAGTAGCTAAGAAAGGAGCCAAGCATGGCAAAGGGCGAGGGAAAGGTCGTCGCACAAAATAAAAAGGCGCGCCACGACTATACAATCGTAGATACGCTAGAGGCAGGGATGGTCCTGACTGGGACTGAAATCAAGAGTGTGCGAGCTGCTCGAATCAATCTCAAGGATGGCTTTGCCCAAGTGAAAAATGGGGAGGTCTGGTTGAGCAATGTTCATATCGCACCTTACGAAGAGGGCAATATCTGGAACCAAGAGCCAGAACGTCGTCGAAAACTCTTACTCCATAAAAAGCAAATTCAAAAATTGGAACAAGAGACTAAAGGGACAGGAATGACGCTGGTTCCCCTTAAGGTCTATATCAAAGATGGCTATGCCAAGCTCCTTTTAGGCCTAGCTAAAGGGAAGCATGACTACGACAAACGGGAGTCTATCAAACGTCGTGAGCAAAACCGCGATATCGCGCGTGTTATGAAAGCTGTTAATCAGCGATAAAAAGAGGAATGAAGATGGAAAAACTAGTTGCCTATAAACGAATGCCCTTGTGGACTAAAGAGACCATGCCAAAGGCTGTTCAGCAAAAGCACAATACCAAGGTCGGGACTTGGGGAAAGATTACTGTTGTAAAAGGAGTCCTCAAGTTTATTGAATTGACAGGAGATGGTGAGGTTTTAGCTGAGCACCTCTTTGAAGCAGGAGCCGACAATCCCATGGCACAACCTCAAGCTTGGCACCGAGTGGAGGCTGTAACAGACGATGTAGAATGGTACTTGGAATTTTATTGTAAACCTGAGGATTACTTCCCTAAGAAATACAATACCAATCCTGTTCATTCAGAGGTCCTAGAGGCAATGCAGACAGTAAAACCAGGGAAAGCCTTGGATTTGGGCTGTAGTCAGGGCCGTAACTCTCTCTTTCTTGCACAGAATGGTTTTGATGTGACAGCTGTAGATCAAAATGAATTATCTCTTGAAATCTTGCAAAGCATTGTGGAGCAGGAAGATCTGGACATGCCTGTTGGTCTTTACGATATCAATTCAGCCAGTATTGGACAAGCCTATGATTTTATCGTATCGACAGTTGTTCTCATGTTTTTGCAAGCAGACCGCATTCCAGCTATTATTAAAAACATGCAGGAGCATACCAGTGTTGGAGGGTACAATCTTATCGTCTGTGCCATGGACACGGAGGATTATCCTTGCTCGGTTAACTTTCCATTCACCTTTAAAGAAGGAGAACTGGCAGACTACTACAAGGATTGGGAGTTGGTCAAGTACAATGAAAATCCAGGTCATCTGCACCGTCGCGATGAAAATGGCAATCGCATTCAACTACGCTTTGCGACAATGCTAGCTAAAAAAGTCAAATAAACATGAATGAAGATTAGGAATTTTCCTGATCTTTTTTCTTTTTTACGAATAATATAGAAAAGGAGGAAAATCATGTTTGTTGCGAAAGATGCTAGGGGAGAATTGGTAAATGTGCTAGAGGATAAGCTTGAGAAGCAAAACTACACCTGCCCAGCTTGTGGAGGCCAGCTCCGTTTGCGTCAAGGAACAAGTGTACGGACCCATTTTGCCCATAAATCTTTAAAAGACTGTGAATATTCCTCTGAAAATGAAAGTCCAGAACACCTGTCCAATAAGGAATCCCTCTATCACTGGTTGAAAAAAGAGGCAGATGTACAATTAGAGTACCCGATTCCAAATCTTAAACAGATTGCGGATGTGTTTGTAAATGGCAATCTAGCTCTAGAGGTTCAGTGTAGTCCCTTGCCTCAAAAAGTCCTTAAAGAGCGCAGTGAGGGCTATCGTAGTCAGGGTTACCAAGTACTGTGGTTGCTGGGTCAAAAACTGTGGCTCAAGGAGCGATTGACTCGTCTACAACAAGGTTTTCTTTATTTCAGTCAAAATATGGGCTTTTATGTTTGGGAAGTAGACAAGGGAAAACAGGTTTTAAGGCTTAAATATCTCATTTACCAGGATCTCCGCGGTAAACTCCATTATCAAATAAAGGAATTTTCCTATGGTCAAGGTAGTTTATTGGAAATATTGCGTCTTCCCTATAAGAAACAAAAAATATCTCATTTTACAGTTTCTCAGGACAAGGACATTTCTCGCTATATTCGGCAACAGCTTTACTATCAAAATCCCTTTTGGATGAAAGAACAAGCAGAAGCCTATCAAAAGGGGGAAAATCTCCTGACTTATGGGCTAAAAGAATGGTATCCACAAATTCGACCATTAGTAGGTGAGTTTTGCCAAATTGAGAAGGACTTAACCAGCTATTATCAGTATTTTCAAACCTATTACCAAGAAAATCCTCAAAATGATTGGCAAAAGCTTTATCCACCAGCCTTTTATCAGCAATATTTCTTGAAAAATATGGTAGAATAGAAAGGATGGAGGAATCTAATGGTATTACAAAGAAATGAAATAAATGAAAAAGATACATGGGATCTATCAACGATCTACCCAACTGACCAGGCTTGGGAAGAAGCCTTAAAAGATTTAACAGAACAATTGGAGACAGTAGCCCAGTATGAAGGCCATCTCTTGGATAGTGCGGATAACCTACTAGAAATCACTGAATTTTCTCTTGAGATGGAACGCCAAATGGAGAAGCTTTACGTTTATGCACATATGAAGAATGACCAAGACACACGTGAAGCCAAGTACCAAGAGTACTATGCTAAGGCCATGACACTCTACAGCCAGCTAGACCAAGCCTTTTCATTCTATGAACCTGAATTTATGGAAATTAGTGAAAAGCAGTATGCTGACTTTTTAGAGGCTCAACCAAAATTGCAGGTTTATCAACACTATTTTGATAAGCTTTTGCAAGGCAAGGATCACGTTCTTTCACAACGTGAAGAAGAATTATTAGCTGGAGCTGGAGAAATCTTTGGTTCGGCAAGTGAAACCTTTGCGATTTTAGATAATGCAGATATAGTCTTTCCATTTGTTAAAGATGAAGATGGTAATGAAGTACAATTATCACATGGCGTTTATATGCGCTTGATGGAGTCTAAAAATCGTGAGGTACGCCGTGGTGCCTATCAAGCCCTTTATGCGACTTATGAACAATTCCAACATACCTATGCCAAAACCTTGCAAACCAATGTTAAGGTGCAAAACTACCGTGCCAAGGTTCGTCACTACAAGAGTGCTCGTCATGCAGCCCTAGCAGCGAATTTTGTTCCAGAGAGTGTTTATGACAATTTGGTAGCAGCAGTTCGCAAGCACTTGCCACTCTTGCATCGTTACCTTGAGCTTCGTTCAAAAATCTTGGGGATTTCAGACCTCAAGATGTACGATGTCTACACACCACTTTCATCTGTTGAATACAGTTTTACTTACCAAGAAGCCTTGAAAAAGGCAGAAGATGCCTTGGCAGTCTTGGGTGAGGATTACTTGAGCCGTGTTAAACGTGCCTTCAGTGAGCGTTGGATTGATGTTTACGAAAATCAAGGCAAGCGTTCAGGGGCCTACTCTGGTGGTTCTTACGATACCAATGCCTTTATGCTCCTTAACTGGCAGGACAATCTAGACAATCTCTTCACCCTTGTTCATGAAACAGGTCACAGTATGCATTCAAGCTATACTCGTGAAAGTCAGCCTTATGTTTATGGGGATTATTCTATCTTCTTGGCTGAGATTGCCTCAACGACCAATGAAAATATCTTGACAGAGAAATTATTGGAAGAAGTGGAAGACGACGCAACGCGCTTTGCTATTCTCAATAACTTCCTAGACGGTTTCCGTGGAACAGTTTTCCGCCAAACTCAATTTGCTGAGTTTGAACACGCGATTCATCAAGCAGACCAAAACGGGGAAGTCTTGACAAGCGATTTCCTAAATAAACTCTACGCAGACTTGAACCAAGAGTATTATGGTTTGAGTAAGGAAGACAATCCTGAAATCCAATACGAGTGGGCTCGCATTCCACACTTCTACTATAACTACTATGTATATCAATATTCAACAGGCTTTGCAGCAGCTTCAGCTCTGGCTGAAAAGATTGTCCATGGTAGTCAAGAAGACCGTGACCGCTATATCGACTACCTCAAGGCAGGTAAGTCTGACTATCCACTTAATGTCATGAGAAAAGCTGGTGTTGATATGGAGAAGGAAGACTATCTCAACGATGCCTTTGCAGTCTTTGAACGCCGTTTAAATGAGTTTGAAGCCCTTGTTGAAAAATTGGGATTGGCATAAGATGGTTGATTCGTATAGTAAAAATGCTAACCATAACATGCGTCGTCCTGTTGTCAAGGAAGAAATTGTAGACTTGATGCGCCAGCGTCAAAAGCAAGTCATAGGCTCTTTGAAAGAATTGGAAGATTTTGCTCGCAAGGAAAATATTCCCATTATTCCCCATGAAACGGTTGCTTATTTCCGTTTTCTCATGGAAACCATACAACCTAAAAACATTCTGGAAATTGGGACGGCTATTGGTTTTTCAGCCCTCTTGATGGCGGAACATGCTCCAAAGTCCAAGATTACAACCATTGACCGCAATCCAGAGATGATTGGATTTGCCAAGGAAAATTTCGCCCAGTTTGACAGTCGCAAGCAAATTACGCTCCTAGAAGGAGATGCGGTAGATGTCTTATCTACCTTGACAGAGTCCTATGATTTCGTCTTTATGGATTCAGCCAAGTCTAAATACATCGTCTTTCTGCCAGAAATCCTCAAACATTTGGAAGTTGGAGGTGTGGTTGTCTTGGATGATATTTTTCAAGGTGGTGATGTTGCCAAGGACATTATGGAAGTTCGTCGAGGTCAGCGAACTATTTACAGAGGACTTCAAAGACTATTTGATGCAACCTTAGACAATCCAGGACTCACCGCAACATTAGTACCTCTGGGGGACGGCATTCTCATGCTTCGTAAAAATATTGCAGATGTTCAATTGCCTGTTGGCGAATGATTTTCAGAATAATTTAAGAAAATATAGTAAAATAGATAGGGTAACACTTATCTCAAAGGAGTAGACATGAAGAAAAAACTATTGGCAGGTGCCATTACACTATTATCAGTAGCAACTTTAGCAGCTTGTTCGAAAGGTTCAGAAGGGGCAGACCTTATCAGCATGAAAGGGGATGTCATCACAGAACATCAATTTTATGAGCAAGTGAAAAGCAACCCTTCAGCACAACAAGTCTTGTTGAACATGACCATCCAAAAAGTATTTGAGAAGCAATATGGCTCAGAAGTAGATGACAAAGAAGTCAACGATACTATTGCCGAAGAAGAGAAACAATATGGTGAGAACTACCAACGTGTCTTATCGCAAGCAGGAATGACTCTTGAAACACGTAAAGCTCAAATTCGTACAAGTAAATTGGTTGAGTTGGCAGTTAAGAAAGCAGCAGAAGCTGAATTGACAGATGATGCTTACAAGAAGGCTTATGACGAGTACACTCCAGATGTAACGGCTCAAATCATCCGTTTGGACAATGAAGACAAAGCTAAAGAAATTCTTGAAAAAGCTAAAGCTAGTGATGCAGACTTTGCTCAATTAGCCAAAGATAATTCAACAGATGAGAAAACTAAAGCGAATGGTGGAGAAATCACTTTTGATTCTGCTTCAACAGAAGTACCAGAACAAGTTAAAAAAGCTGCTTTTGCTTTAGACGTGAATGGGGTTTCTGATGTGATTAGCGTTACTGGAACACAAGCCTACAGCAGTCAATATTACATTGTTAAACTGATTAAGAAAACAGAAAAATCATCTAATATTGACGATTACAAAGAAAAATTAAAAACTGTTATCTTAACTCAAAAACAAAACGACGCATCATTTGTTCAAAGTATTATCGGAAAAGAATTGCAAGCAGCCAATATCAAGGTTAAAGACCAGGCCTTCCAAAATATCTTTACTCAATACATCGGTGGTGGAGACTCAAGCTCAAGCAGTTCTTCAAAAGAATAAAACAGAAAAGAGCCAAGTGCTCTTTTTCTTATGAGAAAATCTATTATCTTAAGGGTAAGAGTTTTTTTCTTTCGGAAAAAATGGTATAATAGCAATCAAAACTAGAAAATAAACGGAATTTGGGAATAATTTCTTTTGTTCTCATTAGATTGGTGATACTATGAAGATTAGTAAGAGGCACCTATTAAACTATTCTATTCTAGTTCCTTACTTACTTTTATCTATTTTGGGCTTGATTGTAGTCTATTCTACAACCAGTGCCATTCTTATCGAAGAAGGTAAAAGTGCCTTGCAATTGGTTCGAAGTCAGGGAATGTTTTGGGTATTTAGTTTAATATTGATTGCCTTGATATATAAGCTGAAACTGAATTTTTTAAGAAAAGAACGACTTTTATTTATTGTTATGTTTGTTGAGCTGATTCTCTTAGCTCTGGCTCGCTTAATTGGTACGCCAGTCAATGGAGCCTATGGTTGGATTTCAGTAGGACCTTTGACCATTCAGCCAGCTGAGTATTTGAAGATTATCATCGTCTGGTACTTGGCCCAACGTTTTTCAAAACAACAGGATGAAATTGGTATTTACGATTTTCAAGTTTTAACTCAAAATCAATGGATTCCTCGAGCTTTTAATGATTGGCGTTTTGTCCTCTTGGTAATGATAGGAAGTTTGGCTATTTTTCCAGATTTGGGGAATGCGACGATCCTAGCTCTGGTTGCCTTGATTATGTATACAGTCAGTGGGATTGCTCATCGTTGGTTTATAGCATTTATTGGTGTATTGGTAGGAGTTTCAGCCCTATCCTTATCAGCTATTTCTATGATTGGGGTTGATAAGTTTTCAAAAGTTCCAGTATTTGGTTACGTTGCCAAGCGTTTCAGTGCCTACTTTAATCCCTTTGCTGATTTGGCAGGAGCAGGCCACCAACTTGCAAATTCCTACTTTGCCATGGTAAATGGTGGTTGGTTTGGTCTAGGTTTAGGAAATTCAATTGAAAAACGTGGCTATTTACCAGAGGCCCATACAGATTTTGTATTTTCAATTGTCATCGAAGAATTTGGATTTGTAGGAGCCGGCTTGATTTTAGCACTTGTTTTTTTCCTTATTTTACGAATTATCCTAGTCGGAATTCGTGCTAAGAATCCTTTTAATTCCATGATGGCGATTGGGGTTGGGGGAATGATGTTAGTACAGGTCTTTGTCAATATCGGTGGAATTTCTGGCATTATTCCTTCGACAGGAGTAACCTTCCCCTTCTTATCACAAGGAGGGAATAGTCTTCTGGTCTTGTCTGTAGCCATCGCCTTTGTCTTAAATATTGATGCAAGTGAAAAACGTGCCCAATTATATGAGGAGTTAGAAGCTCACTCCTCAAACTATATGTAGAGCTGATAGTGGAAAGGATTACCTATGTCTCTTCAAAAATTAGAAAACTATAGTAATAAAGCTGTCGTGCAAGAAGAAGTATTGATTTTAACAGAACTGTTAGAAGATATCACTAAAAATATGCTTGCCCCAGAGACTTTTGAAAAAATCATGCAGTTGAAAGAATTGTCAACTCAAGAAGATTATCAAGGCTTGAACAAATTGGTTACTAGTCTGTCAAATGATGAAATGGCTTATATTTCACGCTATTTCTCTATCTTGCCCCTCTTGATTAATATTTCAGAAGATGTGGATTTGGCTTATGAAATCAACCACCAAAATAATATTGATCAAGATTATCTTGGGAAATTATCAGCAACAATCAAAATGGTTGCTGAAAAAGACAATGCGGTTGAAATTCTTGAACACTTGAATGTTGTCCCTGTTTTGACTGCCCATCCAACACAAGTACAACGTAAGAGTATGTTGGATTTGACCAACCATATCCATACCCTTTTGCGTAAGTATCGTGATGTAAAATTAGGCTTGATTAATAAGGAAAAATGGCATAATGATCTCCGTCGTTACATTGAGATTATTATGCAGACAGATATGATTCGTGAAAAGAAATTGAAAGTTACCAATGAAATCACGAATGTTATGGAATACTACAATAGTTCATTCCTGAAAGCTGTTCCTCATTTGACTGCTGAGTACAAGCGCCTGGCTAAAAAACATGGCTTGGAGTTGAAACATCCTAAACCAATTACCATGGGAATGTGGATTGGTGGAGACCGTGATGGGAATCCCTTTGTTACAGCAGATACATTGAAACAATCTGCCATGACCCAGTGTGAAGTCATCATGAACTACTATGATGAAAAGATTTACCAGCTCTATCGTGAGTTCTCTCTCTCAACCAGTATTGTCAATGTCAGCAAGCAAGTCAGAGAAATGGCTCGTCAATCCAAGGATAATTCGATTTACCGCGAAAAAGAGCTGTATCGTCGTGCCCTGTTTGATATTCAATCAAAAATTCAAGCAACAAAAGCCTATCTGATTGAGGATAAGGAAGTTGGGGCTCGCTATGAAACAGCCAATGATTTTTATAAGGACTTAATTACTATCCGTGATTCCCTCTTGGAAAACAAGGGTGAGGCACTAATTTCTGGTGATTTTGTTGAGTTAATTCAAGCAGTTGAAATTTTTGGTTTCTATTTGGCATCCATCGACATGCGTCAAGATTCAAGTGTTCATGAGGCCTGTGTAGCTGAACTTTTGAAATCAGCAGGAATTCATTCGCGTTATAGCGAACTAAGTGAAGAAGAAAAATGCCAGCTTCTCTTGAAAGAATTGGAGGAAGATCCACGTATTCTTTCTGCCACTCATGTTGAAAAATCAGAGTTACTTGAAAAAGAATTGGCCATCTTTAAAGCTGCTCGTAAGTTGAAAGATAAGTTGGGAGATGATGTCATTCGTCAGACTATCATTTCACATGCAACCAGCGTATCAGACATGTTGGAATTGGCTATCTTGCTAAAAGAAGTAGGGTTAGTTGATAAAGAAAGAGCTCGAGTCCAAATTGTTCCTCTCTTTGAAACAATTGAGGACTTGGACCACTCAGAAGAAACCATGAGAGAGTACCTTTCTCTTCCTCTTGCTAAGAAATGGATTGCTTCACGTAATAACTACCAAGAAATCATGCTTGGTTACTCTGACAGTAATAAAGATGGTGGCTATCTATCATCATGTTGGACCCTCTACAAAGCTCAACAACAACTGACTGCTATTGGAGATGAATTTGGTGTTAAGGTTACCTTCTTCCATGGCCGTGGTGGTACTGTCGGTCGTGGTGGTGGACCAACCTATGAAGCCATCACATCTCAACCGCTCAAGTCTATCAAGGATCGTATCCGCTTGACGGAGCAGGGTGAAGTAATTGGGAATAAATACGGTAACAAAGACGCTGCTTACTATAACCTTGAAATGCTGGTTTCAGCGGCCATTAACCGTATGATTACTCAGAAGAAGAGCGATACCAATACATCCAATCGTTATGAAGCCATTATGGACCAAGTAGTGGACCGTAGTTACGATATCTACCGTGATTTGGTCTTTGGTAATGACCATTTCTATGATTATTTCTTCGAGTCAAGTCCAATCAAGGCTATTTCAAGCTTTAATATTGGTTCTCGTCCAGCCGCTCGTAAGACTATTACTGAAATCGGTGGTTTGCGAGCTATTCCTTGGGTCTTTTCATGGTCGCAAAGTCGTGTTATGTTCCCTGGCTGGTATGGTGTCGGATCAAGTTTCAAAGAATTTATTGATAAAAATCCAGAAAATATCGCTATCCTACGAGATATGTACCAAAATTGGCCTTTCTTCCAGTCACTTCTTTCAAATGTTGATATGGTCTTGTCAAAATCAAATATGAACATTGCTTTTGAGTATGCCAAACTGTGTGAAGATGAAGAAGTAAAAGCAATCTATGAGACTATTCTAAATGAATGGCAAGTTACCAAAGAAGTTATCTTGGCTATCGAAGGTTATGATGAACTCTTGGCTGAAAATCCATATCTAAAAGCGAGTTTGGATTATCGTATGCCTTACTTTAATATCCTCAACTATATCCAGTTGGAGTTGATTAAACGTCAACGTCGAGGAGAATTATCAAGCGACCAAGAAAAATTAATCCATACAACCATCAACGGAATTGCAACAGGATTGCGTAATTCAGGTTGATAATTTTCAAGAGTGAATATCAAAAAAATGCTAAAAGAGTCTTGACAAGTAGTTGAAAAATGATATAATTTAACCATTCAGAAAAGTAATCATACAAACTTTACAGAGAGTCTGTGGTAGCTGAAAACAGATAAGTGATGATGATGAAAATTGGGCTGAATGTTATTTAGAATTTGAAATCATAAAAATTCGGTGAGCACACCTTACAGTGCATCTCGTTATTGCGAGACAGAGCGATAGGGAAATTCCCTATAATTGAGGTGGTACCGCGCATTGACGTCCTCACACAAGTTTTTTGTGTGAGGACTTTTTTGATGGAGGTTAGTATGGAAAGAAAACGATGGCGTCGCTTGTTTAGATAAGTGAAGTAGTTTAAAGGAATTAAAAAGGAGAAATAGAATGAAAAATAAACGTTTAATTGGAATTATCGCTGCATTAGCAGTCTTAGTAGCAGGAAGCTTGATTTACTCTTCAATGAATAAACCAGAAGCTAAAAATGAAAAGAAAGTTGCCAAAGTTGGTGTTCTTCAGTTTGTGAGCCATCCATCTCTTGACTTGATTTATAAAGGGATCCAAGATGGACTTGCAGAAGAAGGCTATAAAGATGATCAGTTGAAGATCGACTTTATGAATTCAGAAGGCGACCAAAGTAAGGTTGCGACAATGAGTAAACAGTTGGTTGCAAACGGCAATGACTTGGTTGTTGGTATCGCAACACCGGCTGCTCAAGGTTTGGCTAGTGCAACAAAAGACCTACCGGTTATCATGGCTGCTATTACAGACCCAATCGGTGCTAACTTGGTCAAAGATTTGAAAAAACCAGGAGGCAATATTACAGGGGTGTCTGACCATAATCCAGCTCAACAACAAGTTGAACTCATCAAGGCTTTGACACCAAATGTGAAAACAATCGGAGCTCTTTACTCAAGTAGCGAAGACAATTCAAAAACACAGGTAGAAGAATTTAAAGCTTATGCTGAAAAAGCAGGTTTGACAGTAGAAACATTTGCAGTTCCTTCAACAAACGAAATTGCTTCAACAGTCAACGTTATGACTAGCAAGGTTGATGCTGTCTGGGTTCCAATTGATAACACTATTGCTTCAGCCTTCTCAACTGTTGTATCAAGTAACCAATCAGCTAAAAAACCAATCTACCCAAGCGCAACTGCCATGGTAGAAGCAGGTGGTTTGGCATCCGTTGTAGTTGACCAACATGACCTTGGTGTGGCAACTGGTAAAATGATTGCGCAAGTTTTGAAAGGTGCAAAACCAGCCGATACACCAGTCAATGTCTTTTCAACTGGTAAATCAGTAATCAATAAAAAATTGGCACAAGAGCTAGGTATTGCGATTCCTGAATCTGTTCTAAAAGAAGCAGGACAAGTGATTGAATAATCTGTAATGGAGGAGTTGGGGACATCTCCTCCAATTTTTTACAAAAGAAATCGTATAGAAAAGGTTAAGAAACAGATGATATTATCTATTATTTCTCAAGGATTTGTCTGGGCTATTCTAGGTCTGGGAATCTTTATGACATTTAGGATTTTAAACTTTCCAGATATGACGACAGAAGGTTCCTTCCCTCTTGGGGGAGCTGTTGCTGTCACTCTGATAACCAAGGGTGTAAATCCCTTTTTAGCGACACTTGTTGCTGTAGGAGCCGGTTGTTTGGCTGGAATGGCAGCAGGACTTCTTTATACAAAAGGGAAGATCCCAACCTTGCTCTCAGGGATTTTGGTGATGACTTCTTGTCACTCTATTATGCTCTTGATTATGGGACGTGCAAATTTAGGACTGCTTGGAACCAAGCAAATTCAGGATGTTTTACCTTTTGATTCAGACTTGAATCAACTCTTGACAGGTCTCATCTTTGTCAGTATTGTTATTGTTCTCATGCTCTTTTTCTTGGATACCAAACTCGGACAAGCCTATATTGCTACAGGTGACAATCCTGATATGGCTAGAAGTTTCGGGATTCATACTGGACGCATGGAGCTCATGGGATTGGTCTTATCAAATGGTGTGATTGCCCTTGCAGGAGCTCTCATTGCCCAGCAAGAAGGGTATGCCGATGTATCTCGAGGAATTGGGGTTATCGTTGTAGGTCTTGCAAGTTTGATTATTGGAGAAGTCATCTTCAAGAGTTTGAGCCTGGCAGAACGTCTGGTTACCATCGTTGTAGGTTCTATCGCTTATCAATTCTTAGTGTGGGCAGTTATTGCGCTTGGCTTTAATACAAGTTACCTTCGTTTGTACAGTGCCGTGATTTTAGCAGTCTGCCTCATGATTCCAACATTTAAGCAAACAATCTTGAAAGGAGCCAAATTAAGCAAATGACAGCAATTGTAGAATTAAAAAATGCAACCAAAGTCGTTAAAAATGGCTTTGATGAAGAAAAGATTATTTTAAATGATGTTTCCTTAGAAATTTTTGAACAGGACTTTATCACGATTTTGGGTGGAAATGGTGCTGGGAAATCAACCCTCTTTAACACTATTGCAGGAACCTTATCCTTAACCAGTGGAACCATCCGTATTTTGGGTGAAGATGTTACTAAGTTTTCACCAGAAAAGCGGGCTAAGTATCTGTCTCGTGTCTTCCAAGATCCAAAGATGGGGACAGCTCCTCGTATGACAGTGGCAGAGAATCTCTTGATTGCCAAGTTTCGTGGTGAAAAGAGGGGATTGTTACCAAGACGTTTGGCTAGCTATAAGGATGAGTTTCAGGCAACCATTGAAAAAGTAGGAAATGGTCTTGAGAAACACTTGAATACACCGATTGAGTTCTTATCAGGTGGACAAAGACAGGCTTTGAGTCTCTTGATGGCAACCTTGAAGCGTCCTGAATTACTCTTGTTAGACGAGCATACTGCAGCTCTTGATCCAAAGACAAGTGTTGCCCTCATGGAATTGACGGATGAATTTGTTAAGAAGGATCAGTTGACAGCACTTATGATTACTCACCACATGGAAGATGCTCTTAAGTATGGCAATCGCTTAATTGTCATGAAAGAAGGACGAATTATCCAAGATTTGAACCAAGAAGAAAAAGCAAAAATGAAAATCTCTGATTATTATCAGCTCTTTGAATAAAGTAGGGAAAATGAGTGAAATGGTTTACTTTTTTTCTGAAATAAAGTATACTATATAAAGTAAACTATGATAACATGGAGGTATTGTGTATGGTTGACAAACAAGTCATTGAAGAAATCAAAAACAATGCCAACATTGTGGAAGTCATAGGAGATGTGATTTCTTTACAAAAGGCAGGACGGAACTATCTAGGGCTCTGTCCTTTTCATGGTGAAAAAACACCTTCTTTCAACGTTGTAGAGGACAAGCAGTTTTACCACTGTTTTGGTTGTGGTCGCTCAGGTGATGTCTTTAAATTTATCGAGGAGTACCAAGGGGTTCCCTTTATGGAGGCTGTCCAAATCTTAGGTCAGCGTGTGGGGATTGAGGTTGAAAAACCGCTTTATAGTGAACAGAAGCCAGCCTCGCCTCACCAAGCTCTTTATGATATGCACGAAGATGCAGCCAAATTTTACCATGCTATTCTCATGACAACGACCATGGGGGAAGAGGCCAGAAACTACCTTTATCAGCGTGGTTTGACAGATGAAGTGCTCAAGCATTTTCGGATTGGTTTAGCACCTCCAGAACGAAACTATCTCTATCAACGTTTGTCTGGTCAGTATCATGATGAGGATTTCCTAGATTCAGGGCTATTTTACCTCTCAGATGCTAATCAATTTGTAGACACCTTTCACAATCGCATTATGTTTCCCCTGACCAATGATCAGGGAAAGGTTATTGCCTTCTCAGGTCGTATCTGGCAGAAAACGGATTCACAAACTTCTAAGTATAAAAATAGCCGATCGACTGCAATTTTTAACAAAAGTTACGAATTATATCATATGGATAGGGCAAAAAAATCTTCTGGAAAAGCCAGTGAGATTTATCTGATGGAAGGCTTCATGGATGTCATCGCAGCCTATCGGGCTGGAATCGAAAACGCTGTCGCATCTATGGGAACGGCCTTAAGTCGTGAGCATGTTGAGCATCTGAAAAGGTTAACCAAGAAGTTAGTTCTTGTTTACGATGGCGATAAGGCTGGGCAAGCCGCGACTTTGAAAGCGCTGGACGAAATTGGTGATATACCTGTGCAAATTGTCAGCATGCCTGATAACTTGGATCCAGATGAGTATCTACAAAAAAATGGACCAGAAGACTTGGCCTATCTATTAACGAAAACTCGTATTAGTCCGATTGAGTTCTACATTCACCAGTATAAGCCTGAAAATAGTGAAAATCTGCAGGCTCAGATTGAGTTTATTGAAAAAATAGCTCCCTTGATTGTTCAAGAAACGTCTATCACTGCTCAAAACAGCTATATTCATATTTTAGCTGACAGTCTGGCATCATTTGATTATGCCCAGATTGAGCAGATTGTTAATGAGAGTCGTCAGGCGCAAAGGCAGAATCGCATGGAAGGGATTTCCAGACCGACGACAATCACTATGCCTGTCACCAAGCAGTTATCGGCTATTATGAGGGCAGAAGCCCATCTACTTTATCGAATGATGGAATCTCCTCTTGTTTTGAACGATTACCGTTTGCGAGAAGATTTTGCATTTGACACACCTGAATTTCAGGTCTTATATGACTTGCTTGGTCAGTATGGCAATCTTCCTCCAGAAGTTTTAGCAGAACAGACAGAAGAAGTTGAAAGAGCTTGGTATCAAGTCTTAGCTCAGGATTTGCCTGCTGAGATGTCGCCGCAGGAACTTAGTGAAGTAGAAATGACTCGAAACAAGGCTCTCTTGAATCAGGACAATATGAGAATCAAAAAGAAAGTGCAGGAAGCTAGCCATGTAGGAGATACCGACACAGCCTTAGAAGAATTGGAACGTTTAATTTCCCAAAAGAGAAGAATGGAGTAATAATGGCAACAAAACAAAAAGAAGTAACAACATTTGACGTACAAGTAGCAGAATTTATCCGTAATCATAAGCAAAAAGGGACAGCAACAGATGATGAAATCAATGCTAGTCTTGTCGTTCCTTTTACCTTGGACGCTGATGGGATTGAAGATCTCTTGCAACGAATTCAGGATGCAGGGATTTCTATCACAGATAACGAAGGAAATCCGAGTGCGCGTGTTCTTAGTGCTGAAGAAGAACCAGAACTCAGCGATGAGGACTTGATTGGTTCAACTTCGGCTAAGGTTAATGACCCTGTCCGTATGTACTTGAAAGAAATCGGGGTCGTTCCTCTCTTGACCAATGAAGAGGAAAAAGAATTAGCACTAGCAGTGGAAGCTGGCGATATCGAAGCCAAACAACGTCTTGCGGAAGCCAACCTTCGTTTGGTTGTTTCTATAGCCAAACGCTATGTCGGTCGTGGTATGCAGTTCCTTGACTTGATTCAAGAAGGAAATATGGGCTTGATGAAGGCTGTTGACAAGTTTGATTATTCTAAAGGATTCAAGTTCTCAACTTACGCAACTTGGTGGATTCGTCAGGCTATCACTCGTGCCATCGCTGATCAAGCTCGTACCATCCGTATCCCAGTTCACATGGTTGAAACTATCAATAAATTGGTTCGTGAACAGCGGAATCTCCTTCAAGAATTGGGACAAGATCCGACACCAGAACAGATTGCTGAACGAATGGATATGACACCTGATAAGGTTCGTGAAATCTTGAAGATTGCCCAAGAACCAGTATCTCTTGAAACACCAATCGGTGAAGAGGATGATAGCCACCTTGGGGACTTTATTGAAGATGAAGTGATTGAAAATCCAGTGGACTATACAACTCGTATCGTCTTGCGTGAGCAGTTGGATGAGGTCTTGGATACTCTTACAGACCGTGAAGAAAATGTTCTGCGTCTACGTTTTGGACTAGATGATGGAAAAATGCGCACCCTTGAAGATGTGGGGAAAGTCTTTAACGTAACCCGTGAGCGTATCCGTCAGATTGAAGCAAAGGCTTTGAGAAAACTACGCCAACCAAGTCGTAGCAAACCGCTTCGTGATTTTATTGAAGATTAAGAGTGAGGATGAATATGGCTTATACAGAAGAGCAAATTGAAAACATCAAAACACGGATTTTAACAGCCTTAGAAGAAGTCATCGACCCTGAGTTGGGAATCGATATTGTCAATCTTGGTTTGATCTATGAGATTCGTTTTGACGGAGACACAGGACAAACAGAGATTGATATGACTTTGACAACTATGGGTTGTCCCCTAGCAGACCTTTTGACAGACCAGATTTATGATGCCATGACAGAGGTTCCAGAAGTAACGGATACTGAGGTTAAATTGGTTTGGTATCCAGCCTGGACCGTTGAAAAAATGAGTCGCTATGCACGCATTGCCCTAGGCATTAAGTAAACAAATAAAAGTATGTGAGAGACCATTGGAAAAGCGAGGAAATTTCCTCTTCTTTTCCTCTAGTCTCTCCTTTCTTTTGCTGATTTTATTCAAAGAAAATGATATAATAGTAGCTATGGAAAAAAAGAAATTACGCATCAATATGTTGAGTTCAAGTGAGAAAGTAGCAGGACAAGGAGTTTCAGGTGCTTACCGTGAATTAGTTCGTCTTCTTCACCGTGATGCCAAGGACCAATTGATTGTTACAGAAAATCTTCCAATAGAGGCAGATGTGACTCACTTTCATACCATTGATTTCCCCTATTACTTATCAACCTTCCAAAAGAAACGATCAGGTAGGAAAATTGGATATGTGCATTTCTTGCCTGATACACTTGAGGGGAGTTTGAAAATTCCATTTTTCTTAAAGGGAATTGTCAAACGTTATGTATTTTCTTTTTACAACCGGATGGAGCACTTGGTTGTGGTCAATCCTATGTTTATTGAGGATTTGGTGGCAGCTGGTATTCCATGTGAAAAAGTGACCTATATTCCTAACTTTGTCAACAAGGAAAAATGGCATCCCCTTCCACAAGAAGAGGTAGTCAGACTGCGAACAGAGCTAGGTCTTAGTGATAATCAGTTTATCGTAGTAGGTGCTGGTCAAGTTCAGAAACGTAAAGGGATTGATGATTTTATCCGTCTAGCTGAGGAATTGCCTCAAATTACCTTTATCTGGGCTGGTGGTTTCTCTTTTGGTGGTATGACAGATGGTTATGAACGCTACAAGAAAATCATGGACAATCCCCCTAAAAATTTGATTTTTCCAGGTATTGTATCGCCAGAGCGGATGCGCGAATTGTATGCCCTAGCGAATCTTTTCTTGTTGCCTAGTTACAATGAGCTCTTTCCGATGACGATTTTAGAGGCTGCCAGTTGTGAAGCTCCTATTATGTTGCGTGATTTAGATCTTTATAAGGTAATTTTGGAGGGAAATTATCGGGCGACAGCAGATAGAGAAGAGATGAAAGAAGCTATTCTGGAATATCAAGCGAATCCTGCTGCTTTAAAAGATTTGAAAGAAAAAGCTAAGAATATTTCTAGAGAGTATTCTGAAGAGCATCTGTTGCAAATCTGGTTGGATTTTTATGAGAAACAAGCCGCTTTAGGGAGAAAGTAAAAAGTGAGGTAATCTATGCGAATTGGTTTATTTACAGATACCTATTTTCCTCAGGTTTCAGGTGTTGCGACCAGTATTCGAACCTTAAAAACAGAACTTGAAAAGCAAGGGCATGCTGTTTTTATCTTTACAACGACAGATAAGGATGTCAATCGTTATGAAGATTGGCAAATTATCCGCATTCCAAGTGTTCCCTTCTTTGCTTTTAAGGATCGCCGCTTTGCCTATCGAGGCTTCAGCAAGGCGCTTGAAATTGCTAAACAATATCAACTGGATATTATCCATACTCAGACAGAATTTTCTCTTGGCTTGTTGGGGATTTGGATTGCGCGTGAATTGAAGATTCCAGTCATCCATACCTATCACACCCAGTACGAAGACTATGTGCATTATATTGCTAAGGGGATGTTGATTCGTCCTAGCATGGTCAAGTATCTGGTTAGAGGTTTTTTGCATGATGTGGATGGAGTCATTTGCCCGAGTGAGATTGTCCGAGACTTGCTATCGGACTATAAGGTTAAGGTTGAAAAACGGGTCATTCCTACTGGGATTGAATTAGCCAAGTTTGAGCGTCCAGAAATCAAGCAGGAAAATTTGAAAGAACTACGTAGTAAATTAGGGATTCAAGATGGTGAAAAGATGTTGCTGAGTCTTTCGAGAATTTCCTATGAAAAAAATATTCAGGCAGTATTAGCAGCCTTTACAGAAGTTCTGAAAGAAGAAGACAAGGTCAAACTGGTGGTAGCTGGGGATGGTCCTTATCTGGATGATCTCAAAGAGCAAGCTCAGAAATTAGAGATTCAAGACTCCGTTATCTTTACAGGGATGATTGCTCCTAGTGAGACGGCTCTTTACTATAAGGCGGCGGATTTCTTCATTTCAGCATCGACAAGTGAAACCCAAGGTTTGACCTACTTGGAAAGTTTAGCTAGTGGAACGCCTGTCATTGCTCATGGAAATCCTTATCTGGACAATCTTATCAGTGACAAAATGTTTGGAACCTTGTATTACGGTGAACATGATTTGGCTGGAGCTATTTTAGAGGCCTTGATTGCAACGCCAGATATGAATGAGCATACCTTATCAGAGAAATTGTATGAGATTTCAGCTGAGAACTTTGGAAAACGAGTGCATGAGTTTTATCTGGATGCCATTATTTCAAATAACTTCCAGAAAGATTTGGCTAAAGATGATACGGTTAGTCAGCGTATCTTTAAGACAGTTTTGTATCTTCCACAAAAGGTGGTTGCTGTGCCCGTAAAAGGCTCTAGACGCATGCTGAAGGCTTCAAAAACACAGTTGATCAGCATAAGAGATTATTGGAAAGACCATGAAGAATAGAAAGAGGAATAGCTATGAAAAAACAATTGATGAGAAGTGGTTGTGATAAAAAGATTGCGGGTGTTTGTGCCGGAGTGGCCTATTATCTTGATATGGATCCAACTATCGTTCGCGTAATATGGGGTGTCCTTGCTTGCTGTTACGGAGCGGGAATTGTAGCTTATATCATTTTATGGATTATTGCGCCAGTAGCAAGTGACTATTGAAAACTAGCTAAATTCATGCTAAGATAATAGAAAATAGAATGTAACGAAGGAGATAAAAATGGCATTTGGAGATAATGGAAATCGTAAAAAAACTATGTTTGAGAAAATAACCTTGTTTATCGTGATTATCATGCTAGTAGCAAGTTTATTGGGAATTTTTGCAACTGCAATTGGTGCCCTCAGTAATCTATAAAATAGATTCAAGAAAATTTAGTGACTGGGATTTCCCAGCCCTTTTTTAAAGTGAGAAGAAATAATGAGTATGTTTTTAGATACAGCTAAGATCAAGGTCAAGGCTGGTAATGGTGGTGATGGCATGGTTGCCTTTCGCCGTGAAAAATATGTCCCTAATGGTGGTCCTTGGGGTGGTGATGGTGGTCGTGGAGGAAATGTGGTCTTCGTTGTAGACGAAGGACTACGGACTTTGATGGATTTCCGCTACAATCGCCATTTCAAGGCTGATTCTGGTGAAAAAGGAATGACCAAAGGAATGCATGGTCGTGGTGCTGATGACCTTAGAGTTCGAGTGCCACAAGGTACGACCGTTCGTGATGCAGAGACTGGCAAGGTCTTAACAGATTTGATTGAACATGGGCAAGAATTTATTGTAGCTCACGGAGGTCGTGGTGGTCGTGGAAATATCCGCTTTGCAACACCAAAAAATCCTGCACCGGAAATCTCTGAAAATGGAGAACCAGGTCAGGAACGTGAGTTACAATTGGAACTAAAAATCTTGGCAGATGTCGGTTTAGTAGGATTCCCATCTGTTGGGAAATCAACACTTTTAAGTGTTATCACATCTGCTAAACCTAAAATTGGTGCCTACCACTTTACGACCATTGTGCCAAATCTAGGTATGGTTCGCACCCAATCAGGTGAATCCTTTGCAGTAGCCGACTTGCCAGGTTTGATTGAAGGGGCTAGTCAAGGTGTTGGTTTGGGAACTCAGTTCCTCCGTCACATTGAGCGTACCCGTGTCATCCTTCATATTATTGATATGTCAGCTAGCGAAGGACGTGATCCTTATGAGGACTATCTAGCTATCAATAAGGAGTTAGAGTCTTATAACCTCCGTCTCATGGAGCGTCCACAGATTATCGTAGCCAATAAGATGGACATGCCTGAAAGTCAAGAAAATCTTAAAGAATTTAAGAAAAAATTGGCTGAAAACTACGATGAATTTGAAGAGTTACCAGCTATTTTCCCAATTTCTGGTTTGACCAAGCAAGGTTTGGCTACGCTCTTGGATGCTACAGCTGAATTGTTAGACAAGACACCAGAATTCTTGCTCTATGACGAGTCAGATATGGAAGAAGAAGCATACTACGGCTTTGACGAGGAAGAAAAAGCCTTTGAAATTAGTCGTGATGATGATGCAACATGGGTGCTTTCTGGTGAAAAACTGATGAAACTCTTTAATATGACCAACTTTGATCGTGACGAATCAGTCATGAAATTTGCCCGCCAGCTTCGTGGTATGGGGGTTGATGAAGCCCTTCGTGCGCGTGGTGCTAAGGATGGGGACTTGGTTCGCATTGGTAAATTTGAGTTTGAATTTGTAGACTAGGAGACTGGTATGGGAGATAAACCGATATCTTTCCGAGATGCGGATGGCAATTTTGTTTCCGCCGCAGACGTTTGGAATGAAAAGAAATTGGAAGAACTATTTAATCGTCTCAATCCAAATCGTGCCTTGAGATTAGCACGAACTAAAAAAGAAAATCCATCACAGTAAAGAAGATAAAACTCCAATTATCAGTTAAGTTAACTGTAACAAATAGAAGATAAGATCGAGAAAGGGCAAAGTTTGTCCTTTCTTTTGCTTGTAAATTATAATATGTTGAAATGGAATATGAACAAATCGATTAGAGAATTCAAATCAAATTTCTAACAAGGATTTAGAAGTCGTGTTGTCCTATTCTAGCTTCAAGAAGCAGTATTTTTTCTATTAAAAAGAATTTTTTTACAAAAATAGTTGGTTATTTAGTTTATTTATGCTATAATAGGAGCAATTATTTTTAGGAGGTGTCAGTATGTCTTATTTGTTTGAGATATTACCGAGTTTATTGAGCGGTGCAAGCATGACTTTACAGGTTTTTGCACTGGTCTTGATTTTTTCTATTCCCTTGGGCGTTTTAATTGCCTTTGCCTTGCAAGTCCATTGGAAGCTCCTCCATCATCTGATTAACATTTATATTTGGATCATGCGGGGTACACCTTTGCTTTTGCAATTGATTTTTATTTATTATGTGCTCCCAAGTATTGGGATCCGTTTAGACCGCCTTCCTGCAGCCATTATTGCCTTTGTTCTGAATTATGCGGCTTACTTTGCTGAAATCTTTCGTGGGGGGATTGATACCATTCCTAAAGGTCAATATGAGGCTGCCAAGGTCTTGAAGTTTAGTCCCTTTGACACAGTGCGCTATATTATTTTGCCCCAAGTGACCAAGATTGTTCTTCCTAGTGTTTTTAATGAGGTTATGAGTTTGGTCAAGGATACTTCTCTGGTCTATGCTCTAGGAATTTCAGACCTCATCTTGGCTAGTCGAACAGCTGCCAACCGTGACGCTAGCCTGGTTCCCATGTTCTTGGCAGGTGCTATTTACTTGATTTTGATTGGGATTGTGACCATTCTTGCCAAAAAAGTTGAGAAGAAGTACAGTTACTATAGATAGGAGGCTGCCATGTTAGAATTACGAAATATCAATAAAGGATTTGGTGAAAAGCAAATTTTATCTAATTTCAGTCTAAGCATTCCTAAAAAGCAAATCCTGGCTATCGTTGGGCCTTCTGGCGGAGGTAAGACAACTCTCTTACGTATGCTTGCGGGTCTTGAAACTATTGATTCAGGGCAAATCTTTTATAATGGAGAACCTTTAGAACTGGATGAATTGGAGAAGCGCAATCTACTAGGATTTGTATTCCAAGATTTTCAACTGTTCCCTCATTTATCAGTTTTAGACAATTTGACCTTATCGCCTGTGAAAACCATGGGAATGAAGCAGGATGAGGCTGAGAAGAAGGCGCGAGGGCTTTTGGAACAGTTAGGACTGGCTGGTCATGCAGATGCCTATCCATTCTCACTATCTGGTGGACAAAAGCAACGGGTGGCCTTGGCGCGTGCTATGATGATTGACCCAGAAATCATTGGCTACGATGAACCAACTTCGGCCCTAGATCCAGAATTACGCTTGGAAGTGGAAAAACTGATCTTGCAAAATAGGGAACTTGGCATGACCCAGATTGTGGTTACCCACGATTTGCAGTTTGCTGAAAATATCGCAGATCAGATTCTCAAGGTTGAGCCCAAGTAGGAGGTGCCAATGACTAATAAGAAAATTGCTTTGGTATTGGTTTCGCTCCTGACTCTCTTTTTAACAGCTTGTACTCAGAAGGCTAGCGATCCAAAGCAGGATAACTGGGATAAGTATCAAGAGCAAGGCAGTATAACCATTGGTTTTGACAATACCTTTGTACCCATGGGATTTGAAGAAAAGAATGGCCAATATACGGGCTTTGATATTGACTTAGCACAAGCAGTTTCTGAAAAATTAGGTTTTAAGGTGCAATTTCAGCCAATTGACTGGGATATGAAGGAGACGGAACTGCAAAATGGAACTATAGATGCCATCTGGAATGGCTATTCTGCCACTGATGAACGCCGAGAGAAGGTTGCCTTTAGCATTCCATATATGGAAAATCAGCAAGTTCTGGTTGCGAAGAAAAGCCAGCAAATTCATTCAGTAGAGGATATGAAGGATAAGACCTTGGGTGCCCAAGCCGGTTCCTCTGGCTATTTAGACTTTGAAGCTCAGACAGATTTATTGAAAAATCGAGTCAAAGACCAGAAAGCCAATCAATACCAGAGTTTCAATGAAGCCTTGATTGACTTAAAAAATGACCGTATTGATGCCTTATTGATTGACCGAGTGTATGCTAATTACTATCTTCAGTCTGAGGGGATATTAAATGACTATAATGTCTTTTCAGCTGGATTTGAAAGTGAATCTTTTGCGGTCGGAGTTAGACCAGCAGACAAGAGATTGCTGCAAGCTTTAAACCAAGCCTTTATTGAACTATACCAAGAAGGAAAGTTCCAAGAGATTAGCCATAAATGGTTTGGAGAAGATGTAGCAACTAAAGAAGTGAAAAGTAGAGATTGAGTTTTTCCTCAGTCTCTTTTTGCATCAAAAAACCTCTGGCAAGAGCCAGAGGATAAGAGTTTATTTCATTGTTGGGAAGAGCAATACATCACGGATAGTAGTTGTATCAGTGAGAAGCATGCAGAGACGGTCGATACCAATTCCCAAACCACCTGTTGGTGGCATACCGTATTCAAGAGCTTCAATGTAGTCGTAGTCGATACCTGTCGCTTCATCGTCACCAAGTTCTTTGGCTTTAGCTTGGGCTTCGAAACGGCTAAGCTGATCGATTGGGTCGTTCAACTCAGTAAAGGCATTACCGTACTCCTTAGTCATGATGAAGAGCTCGAAACGGTCAGTAAAACGTTCATCTTCAGGATTTTTCTTAGCCAGTGGAGATACAGCTACTGGATGTCCATAGACAAAAGTTGGTTGGATTAAGGTTTCTTCAACAAACTCTTCAAAGAAGGCATTGATGATGTGGCCAACTTCAGTGTAGTGTTTCTCAACAGGAACCTTCTTCTCAGCAGCGATAGCTTTGGCTTCTTCCAAAGTCATGTCTTGCCAGAAATCGACACCTGTAATTTCCTTAATAGCATCAACCATGTGAACACGTTTGAATGGTTCGTTGATCTTGATCTCAGTTCCTTGGTAGTTGACTGGGCCATCACCTTTAACTGATTTAGCAGCGTGTTGGATAATTCCTTCAGTTAAGTCCATGATGTCTTGAAAGTCTGCATAAGCTTGGTAGACTTCGATAGAAGTAAATTCAGGGTTGTGAGTAGCATCCATTCCTTCGTTACGGAAGATACGGCCAATTTCATAGACACGTTCCATACCACCCACGATAAGGCGTTTCAAGTGAAGCTCAGTTGCGATACGAAGCACCATGTCAATGTTTTGGGCATTGTGGTGAGTGATAAATGGACGGGCAGCAGCACCACCAGCTTCGTTGTGAAGAACAGGTGTTTCCACTTCAAGGAAACCTTTTTGATCAAGGTAACGACGGATTTCAGAAATGATTTTTGAACGAGTGACAAAACGCTCGAAGCTTTCACGGTTAGAAATCAAGTCAAGGTAACGTTTACGGTAAATTGTTTCAACGTCTGTCAAACCGTGGAATTTCTCAGGAAGTGGGCGAAGTGCTTTAGACAAGTGAGTGATGTGAGTAGCCTTGATAGAGAGTTCTCCCATATCTGTACGCATCACTTCACCTTCGACACCAAGGAAGTCACCAAGGTCTGCTTTTTTGAAGATTTCATAGTTTTCTTCACCGACAGCATCCTTACGAACGTAGATCTGGATTTGACCTTCGCGGTCTTGAAGGTGGGCAAAACCTACTTTACCTTTACCACGTTTGGTTACCAAGCGTCCTGCGATAGTAGCTGTTTCATTTTTATCGTGTAATTGTTCTTTATCGAGGTCAGCAAATTTATCTTTTAATTCTTGTGAATTTGCAGTACGTTCAAAACGTTTTCCAAAGGGATCGATTCCTTGTTCACGGAGCGCAGCCATTTTTTCACGGCGAACGATCTGCTGGTCATTTAGTTCTTCCATATGTTCTGTTGACATGGGATCCTCCTAGTTTTACTCAAAATTGAATACGATGAGTCATTTTTTTGCGATACTCTCATTTTATCATAAATATCCAAGAAATTCACGGATAATCTTTCAAAACTAAAAAGAACTTGACGCTAATACTCTTCGAAAATCAAATTCAAACCACGTCAACGTCGCCTTGCCGTACTCAAGTACAGC